>DATBAK010000074.1 GCA_036271555.1 Acidimicrobiia bacterium | reverse complement strand
CGCGCTCATGGAGGTGGGTGCGATCCAGGTGCCGCTCAACCCGAAGAGCTCGGCCGGGGAGATCGCCGGCTTCGTGCAGCAGGTGGCGCCTGCGCTGCTCGTGAGCGACGCGGATCTCATGCCCGTGGTCGGTGAGGCGATGCGCGAGGCCGGCTCCGATGCGCCCGTCGCCGATCTCGCCGATCTCTACGCCACCGAGCCCGACGGGCGGGGCCCGGCCGACGTCGACGAGACCGACGTCGCGGTGATGATCCCCACCTCGGGCACGACGGGCCGCTCGAAGCTCGTGATGCAGACGCACCGCGCGTACGTGTGGGCGGGGGAGGGCTTCCCGTTCTGGATGCGGATCACGAGCGACGACCGGTTGATGACGTCGCTGCCGTTGTTCCACATCAACGCGCCCGCGTATTCCACGCTCGGATCGATCGGCGCGCGGGCGAGTCTCGCGCTGCTCCCCGGATTCTCCGCGAGCACCTTTCTCGACGACGCCCGCCGCTTCGGCGCGACCGAGTTCAACAGCATCGGTGCCATGCTCGAGATCCTCGTGCGCCAACCGCCGCGCGCCGACGACGCCGACAACCCGATCCGCCTCTGTTACACGGGCCCGTCGCCCGATCGCGAACGTCATCTCGAGATCGAACGGCGCTTCGGGTTCGAGGTCACGTGCGGCTACGCGATGTCGGAGACGCCCTACGGCCTCGTGTGGCTGCACGATCAACGGCCGTACGGCGCGCTCGGGTCGCCGCGCCAGCATCCGGTGCTCGGTCACGTCAACGACGCGCGCGTGCGCGACGACGACGGCCGCGACGTCGCGGTCGAAGGCGTTGGCGAGCTCGAGCTCCGCAATCCCGCGATCATGCGCGGCTACTACGAGATGCCGGACGAGACTGCCGCAGTGAAGGTGGACGGGTGGCTGCGCACCGGCGATCTCGTGCGCGTCGACGGCGGCGACGTCTACACGTTCGTCGGGCGCAAGAAGGAAGTCATCCGGCGGCGGGGCGAGAACCTCGCACCCGCCGAGGTCGAGGCGGCCCTGCAACGTCATCCCGCCGTCGCGGAAGCGGCCGTGATCGGCGTGCCCTCCGACCTGTCGGAAGAAGACGTGAAGGCCTTCGTCGTCGCCGCGCCGGGCGCGACCGTCGACGAGCACGCGCTGCACCGGCTCGCGTCGGAGCAGCTCGCGCGGTTCAAGGTCCCGCGTTACATCGAGGTCGTCGACGAGCTGCCGCACACGGCGACCGATCGCCTGGCGAAGCATCTGCTGTCGCGTGACCGCACAAGTGCCGAAGTGGATTTCGAAGCATCGTCGTCGAAAGGTGGAGGTTCGTGACCATGCAAGGCGAGCGAGTGGGGACGGCGATCGTCGCGATCGCGTGTGTGGTGCTCGTCGCCGCATGCGGCAGCAGCGGTTCGAAGGGCGCGAAGGCGAACCCCACGAAGGACCGCGCCGCCGCGCAGAAGTTGATCGTCGCGCAGGCCGACCTCCCGTCGGGCTGGTCGGGATCCGCCGACACGGAGGACGCGCAGGACAAGTCGACGAACCAGAAGATGTCGCAGTGCGTCGGCTCGTCGACCGACACCGACCACAGCGCCGACGTGAACGGCGACGACTTCGACAAGGGCGACGCCGAGATCTCGTCCGAAGCCGTGTTCGCGAAGACCGACGATCTGTTCCAGCAGGACGTCGACGCGCTGCGCGGCTCGAAGTACGAGACGTGCATCCAGCAAATCCTCGCGCCGGAGCTGAAGCAGTCGCTCGAGCAGAGCTCCCCCGGAGTGCAGGTCGGTGCGATGACGATCACGCGCTTCGACGCACCGAAGCACGGGGACGTGACCGAGGGCTTCCGGCTGTCGGTGCCGATCACGCCCAACGGTGCACCGACCGTGAACGTGTACGACGACATCATCGCCTACGGCGCGAACCGCGCCGAGCTGACGCTCGGGTTCGTGAACCTCAACACTCCGTTCGACTCGACGCTGGAGCGTTCGCTCGCCGACAAGGTGGGCGCGCGGCTCGAGAAGTCGTAGTGCCCAACGACGCCGAGGGGCACGACTGGGCGCGCACGTGGATCGGTGGCGCGACCCGCGATGCGATCACCGTCGCGGGTCGCGACCTGCCGAGCGAGGTGATGGGTCGACTCACCCTCACCGAGTTGACCTACCTGCTCGTGACGCGGCGCGAGCCGACGCCGGGTGAGCGCCGCATCCTCGACGCGGTGCTCGTGTCGCTCGCCGACCACGGGCTCACGCCGAGCGCGCTCGCGGCGCGGCTCACGTACACGGGCGCGCCCGAGGCGATCCAGGGCGCGGTCGCAGCCGGGTTGCTCGGTGCGGGCAGCGTGTTCCTGGGGCCGACCGGCGACACCGCGCAGTTCCTCGCCGACACGCTCGCAGGCCTGCACGACGTCGAGGACGAGGCGCTGCGCGCGCTCGCCGACGACGCGGTCGCGCGCCGCCGGGCCGCGGGTCTGAAGGTGCCGGGTCTGGGACATCCGGTTCACAAGGACGACGACCCGCGTACGCCGCGGCTCTACGAGCTCGCGGCGGCGGAGGATCTGCTCGGCCCGCACCTGCGACTGCTGCGTCACGTCGCCGCCGCGCACGAGGCGCAGAGCGGCCGCCACCTGCCCGTGAACGGCGCGGGCGCGGCGGGCGCCGCGCTCGTCGACATCGGTGTGCCGCCGATCGCGGTGCGCGGCGTCGTGCTCGTGGCCCGCACCGCGGGGCTCGTCGCCCACCTGGTCGAGGAGGCCGCACGTCCGCTCGGCATGCCGCTGTGGCTCGAAGTGGAGCAACGCGCGAGCGACGCGTGAGCTCGTTCCAAAGGCTCCGAAGGCTTGTCGCGCGGGCGTCCGGAACCTTAGGGTCGCGCCCCAACCGGGAGTCCGATCACGGAGGGGATATGGCCAAGTCCGCAAAGGTCTTCAGTGCAGTAGCGATCGCGGTCGCGTCGGTGTTCATGGGTCTCGCCGCGCCCGCGGGTGCGTCGCATTCGGTGCGCATGAGCACGACGACGGTCACGGCCGCGGCCGTGCCGAACTCGAACATCAAGGGCGCGGGCGCCACCGCCGCGTTCAAGCCCGCGACCCTGAAGGTGCACTGGTCGGCGGCGACGACCCAGCCGAAGTGCACGAAGAAGCTCGTGAGCTTCACGATCACGAACCCGACGAAGAAGTCGGTCACGATCCTGAACGGCAAGCAGAAGTTCGCGGTGATCAAGCCGAACTTCGAGCTCGGCGTGTGCGTCTACGGCACCGGCAAGGCCACGGGTGACCTGGGCCTGAAGGGCTCGACGAACGTGCTCACCCTCAAGATCAGCTGAGCGAGCTCGCTCCCATCAACGTTCGCGGCCTCCGCTTCGGCGGGGGCCGCGTCGCGTTCGGACGCCGCAGTCGTCGGCGCGTCAGCTGGCGACGGGAAGCAGCGCGTCGAGCAGCTGTGCCGCGTGCATGATGTCGCGCGTCTGCAGCGAACCCGGCTGCGCGAGCAGCGCGCAGAGGGGCTTCGACGGACCGACCCACACCCCGTTCAACATGAAGGGTGCGTGGTGCGCGGCCCAGTCTCCGCGCGTGAAGCACAGCGCGCGCGAGATCGGCAGTCGGAGGGCGCCGAGCGCGGCGGCGACCGCGTCGACCGGCACCTTGATCGCCTCGAGCAGATCGCTGCGGTCCTGGACACCGACGAACAACCGGCGGTCGCGGCGCACGACCGGACCCGGCGCGTCGTGCGCCTCGATCACCCAGACACCACTCGGTCCGATCGCCACGTGCTCGACGCGCGCGCGGGTCCCGGGGATGTCGCGCGCGTGCAGGGTCTCGACGCCGGGGATCGCACGCAGCTCGTCGGCGAAGCGCAGATCGCCGACCGGGGCGGTCGCGACCGGCGCGGCCACGAACGCGGCCGGATCGGTGCTCGTCATCCGAAATGTTGTCGGCACATCGAGCCGGTGACCTGAGCCATCGCCGGGAACTTCGGCGGCCCCGTCAGGCCAGCCGGGCGTCGAGCCGGGCCGCGACGGTGCGCATCGCCTCGCCGTCGAGCAGGCCGGCGTGGCCGAGGAGCTCGGGGAGCGCCGGCGGCGTGCCCACCCACACGCCGTCGAGCACGACCGAGCGAAGGACCTCGGCACCCCGGGCGTCGACGAGACAGAGGGCGGGCGCGACCGGCACCGGCGCGTCGGCGAGCAGGCGCGCGACCGCGCGGGCCTGCGTCGCGATGCGGGCGAGGAGCTTCTCGTGCTCCTCCTCGGCGCGCTCGGAGCGCTCGGCCGGACGGGGACGCGTCGAGTGCCGGAGCTCCACGGGTCCGAGCCGCCAGCCCGACAGCTTGGCGTCGACGACGAACACCCCGCCCGGCGAGATCGCGAGGTGGTCGATCCTCAGCGTGGCTCCGACCCTCGGCGCGCGATCGGGAGCGTGGCGCGTCGGGTTGGCGCCGAACGCGCCGACGGTCTGGGTCTCGCCCTTCATCCGGCTGCGGCGGGCGACGAGGCGGCGGTCGTGCAGCACCTCGATGCCCGGAATGCGGTCGAGCCACGCGCCGACGATCCGCTCGACGCTCGCGCCCTGCTCCCACGCGGAGTCGCGCGCGCGGCCGCGCGAGGCGAACGCGCCTGCACCGGAGGTTCCCACGCGCGAAATATCGGCGCTCCCCGCCGATTTCCTGAGCGGTGCCCGCCGGCCGCCGAACTGGTGGTTTCTGTCAGGTGGGGCGCACGGAGGCGAGGAACTCGACGACGGCATCGTTGAACGCGTCGTTCCGGTCGCCCGCGACCATGTGCCCGGCCCCCGCGACGTCGGCGAGCTGCGCATGGGGCACGAGCTCGAGCAGCTCGCGCGCGCCTTGCTCGCTCAGCAGGTCGCTCATGCGGCCGCGCACGAGGAGCGTCGGGATCGTGAGCGTGCGCGCGGCGCGTTGGAGCCGGTCGCCGTCGACGAGCGTCGAGCGCGTCTCGTCCGGTGAGCCGAATCGTCCGCTCACGAAGCGCGGGTCCCAGTGCCAGACCCACCGGCCGTCGGCGCGCTGGCGCAGGTTCTTCTTGAGCCCGTCGAGGTTCTTCGGGCGCGGCCGGTGCGGGTTGTACGCGCTGATCGTGTCGGCCACTGCTTCGAGCGACTCGAATCCGTCGAGGTTGCCCTTCATGAAGTCGCCGATGCGGGTGACGCCCGCGGCTTCGATGCGCGGCGCGACGTCGACGAGCACGAGCGCGGTCGCGAGCGCCGGCGGAGGCGTCTCCGCGATCGCGGTCAGCGATGCGATGCCGCCGAGCGACGCGCCGACGAGCGCCGGTGGGCGCGGCAATGCGCGTGCGACGGCGCGCACGTCGCCCGCGAACGCGTCGAGGCTGTAGTCGCCGTCGGGTGCCCAGGCGCTGTCGCCGTGGCCCCGCAGGTCGACCGAGTACGCGCGCCAATTCCGGCCGAGCACCGCGAGCGTCGTGCCCCACGCGTGCCGCGTCTGCCCGCCGCCGTGGAAGAGCACCACGGGGGGCGCGTCCGGATCGCCCTCGACATCGGCGGCCAACCGCAGTCCGTCGCGGCCTTCCAGTTCGATCGTCTGCATTGTCATGGTCGCGCTCGCTCGCCGACGGGCGACCCGCCGGTGCCCCGTCGCGCCGCTCGACGCTCCAGGACGCGGGATGGGAGTGCGCGAGGTCGCGTGCTCGCTCCGCTCGCTGCTTGCCGGTTCACGATCATCAGGCCGATCTTTCCATGTCTTCGATCACGATCTCCTGACCGGCGGCGACGAGCGCGCGCACGTCGGCGACCGCGGCGTCGAGATCCTCGAGGTCGAGCTCCACCGCGCCGTGCGGTGTGAGGAACAGGAACGTGACGCGCGCGACCGGCTCGCCCGTCGTCGCCGCGATCGTGAGCGCGTAGCTCGCGCCCTGGAGGCGGTAGCCCGCGCGCCGGCGATCGAGCTCGGCGCGGTCGTCGGTCGCCGCGGTCTTGTAGTCGACGACCACGAGCCCTTCCGTCCCGCGGTAGAGGAGGTCGATGTAGCCCTCGAGCAACCGGCCGTCGATGGGCGCGCACGCATAGACCTCGCGCCAGTGCGCGGCCGCGGCCGCGGCGCGCACCGCGGGTGCGCCGAGCGCGGCGTCGACGAGCGCGCGCACTTGCTCGGCGCGATCGGGGATCGCCTCGGCCTCGCACTGCGCGGCAACCGCGGCGTCGATGCCCGCGGCCGTCGCCAAGTCGATCGTCTGCAGCACGCCGTGCACCGCGCGCCCGACCGCCGTGCCGTAGCGACCCTTCAACCACGGCGGCAGGTCGAGGTCGCGCGGTCGCTTCTGCAGCCCCGCGCCGAGGTCGCCCGCAGGATCGTGGTCGCCGTCGTCGGTGAGCGCGGTCGCGGCGACCGCCGTCGGGCGCGACGCGCGCCCGAGCGCGTCGGCGCGCTCGCGTTGCCACTCCGCGAACGGCATGACCGGCGCGGCCGGGGCGGTCACCGCGCGCGCCGTGCCGAGCGCGAGCTGCCGTTCGGGCTGCACTGCATCGGGCAGGGCGTCGAGGCGCGCCGCGGCGCCGTCGTGCAGGAGCTCGGCGTTCGTGCGCCCGTTTGCCGACGGGTTGCGGGCCTTGCGGTGCATCGACACGACGAGGTGGTCGCGCGCTCGCGTGCACGCGACGTAGAGCAGGCGGATGCGCTCGTCGTAGTCCATCTGCTCGTCGATCGGCTTCCAGTCCTGGTACTCCGACGTCTGGATCGCCTTGCCGAACTTGTACCCGACCTCACCCGAGGGCAGGAACACGACCTCGGCCGGGGCGTAGCGGCGTTGCGGTGCGGTCGACATTCCCGACACGATCGTGATCGGGAACTCGAGCCCCTTCGCCGCGTGGATCGTCATGATCCGCACCGCGTCGTCGTCGGTCTCGGGCAGCACCGACTCCTGGACGCGCGACCCCTCGGCCGACTGGACCTCGACCCAGCGCAGGTACTCGCGCAGGTTGCCGTTCGTCGCCTCGCTCCACTGGCGGGCCTGATCGATGACGAAGCGCAGCTGCCGCCACACGTCGCGCGGGCGTCCCTCGGCGAAACCGAGCTCGAAGGCGCGGCGGTCGCGTGCGATGCGGTCGAGCAGCTCCGACGGCGCGTCCCAGTGACGGCGGTCGTACAGCGTTCGCAGGTAGGCGAGCGCACGGCGGACGGGATCGTCGTCGGGCACGGTCGGCGGCGGCTCGTGCCGAAGGCTCCACGATCCCTTGCGCTCGACCTTGAACCGGAAGAGGTCGTCGTCGCCACAGCCGATCAGTGTCGACCGCAGCGCGGCGACGAGGTGCAGCTCGTTCGTCGGGTCGTCGACGGCGCGCAGCACCATCATGAGGTCGCGCACCGTGCGCGTCGCGTACACGAGCGAGCTCGACTCGGAGCGGTACGCGATGCCTTCACCGTCGAGCGCGTCCTGGAGGAACGGGAGCGAGGTGCGCGCGGGCAGGAGGATCGCGATGTCGGCGAGGCGCGCCGGCCGCCAGCCGTCGTTGCCGTCGTCGACCGACCATCCGCCCGCGAGGATGCCGGCGACCGCGGCCGCGACCTCGTTCGCTTCCTCCGCGCGCAGGTCGTCGGCGCTCACGTCGGCCGGGTGTTCCTCGCGCCCGAGGACCGCGGTGGGTGCGCCGGCGGGCGGTGTGTCGCGCTGCGGGTCGAGCGCGAGGTACGGAGGCCGCGACACGAGCGGCAGCTCGTTCTCGGGCGGCTCGGTCATGAGCGCCGCGAAGACCTCGTTCACGAAGTCGATGACGGGCTCGACGGTGCGGAAGTTGGCGGTCAGCTCGACGGGCATGCCCCGCTCGTCGGCGAAGCGATCGCGCGCCGCGAGGAACGTGCCGATGTCGGCCCGCCGGAACCGGTAGATCGACTGCTTCGGGTCGCCGACGACGAAGAGGTGCCCGGGCGCAACGGCCACCTGATCCCACGATCGCTCGCCCGCGTCGGCGCTCCCGGGATCCGCCGCCGCGATGCGGACGGCGAGCTCGATCTGGATCGGGTCGGCGTCCTGGAACTCGTCGAGCAGCAACCGCTGATAGCGCGCGTGGAGGCGCTCCCGCACGGTCGCGCCGTGGTTCGGGTCGCGCAGCAGCGCGCGCGCGAGCACGAGGAGGTCGTGGAACTCGAGCCGGCCCGCGGCGCGCCGCTCGGCGGCGGCCTCGAGCGTGAACGTGCGGATCGCGCTCGCGATCTGCTTCGCCGCGGCGATGCACACGTCGACGCGGGCCTGCTCGAGCGCCTCGAACGCGCTTTTCAACCGGTCGCGCACGGCGCCGACGTCGGGCCAGTTCCGCTGCTGACCGATGTTCCTCGCGACCTTGAGCTCACCGCTCGACACGACCTCGAGCAGGTCGAGCTCGTCGAGGCTGCGGACGCCGTCGAGGCGGTTCGCCACCTGCTCGAGGCGCGCGCTGAGCTTGTCTTCGAGCTCACGGCATCCGTGCCGCTCGTGGCAGATGTCGACGAGCTCGTCGAGGAGCGGCGCGAGCGCGGTGCGCGCGTCGGGCGGTGCGGGCGCGGTCTCGGGCACCTGGGTCTCGACGAGGTCCCAGTTCTCGCCGAACGCGGCCGCGAGCACGTCGAGCGCCCGGATGCGGACGCCCGCGGCGTCGAAGATCAGCAGGGCGCGCGCGACCGCGGGATCCTCGAACAGCCGGTCGCGGAACGTGCCCCAGCGCCGCTCGAACTCGACGCCCGAGCTGACCGCGTCGAGCACCTCGACGCGCGGCGGCAGCCCTGCCTCGATCGGGTTCTCGGACAGGATCCGTTGCGCGAACGAGTGCAGCGTGCCGATCGCGGCGCTGTCGAGCTGGTCGAGCGCGTCGCGGAAGCGCCGGGTGCCGTCGGCATCGGTCGCGTCGCTCACGCGCGCTTGCAGCTCACGGCGGAGCCGGTCGCGCAGCTCGGCGCCGGCCTTCTCCGTGAACGTGATCGCGGCGATCGCGCGGAGCTCGGCCGCTCCCGACCCGACGAGCGCGATCACGCGCTCGACGAGCGATCGCGTCTTGCCCGAACCGGCGCCCGCCTCGACGAACAAGGTCGCGTCGAGATCGCGCGCGATCCGGTCGCGTGCGACCTGATCCGCGAGAGTCGGCGGATCCGGGCTCATCGGTGCGCTCCTTCCGGAACGGACGGGTCGCACTGCGGCCCGTCCGAGTCGATCCCGTCCCGCGTCGAGGAGCGGCGAGCGAAGCGAGCGCGACCAGAAGGATCAGGCATCGCCGGCCTCGTCCTCGTAGGGCTCCGCGAACTTCGAGTAGGGCACCAGTGCGGCGTCGTCGCGTTTGCGCTCCCACGCGCTGCGCAGCTCGGTGACACCGAGCTCGTCGGGGTTGCACGAGGGGCACTCGTTGAAGATCGCGGTGCTCGTCTGCGTCGGGTGCGACGCGAAGATCCCGGCTTCGATGCCCGCGATGACCCAGCCGAGGGTCGCGCCGACGAGGTCGAGCACGCCGTCGGTCACGTCGTAGCCCTCGAACTTGAACTCGCCGCGCTGCGAGACGAACCAATACAGCGCGCGCACCGGCGCGTCCGGCGTGCGTTGATGCATGCGAGCCGCGACGCCGTACACGGGAAGCTGGAGGAGCGAGCCGCCGCGGTCGGGGTTCTCGGCGCTGAGCCCCTTGTAGTGATCGCGCTTGCCGGTCTTGTAGTCGAGGACGAGGAGGCTGCCGTCGTCGGCGCGGTCGACGCGGTCGGCCATCCCGCGGAAGTGGAGCAACCGTCCGTCGGCGAGCCGCAGGGGCACCGGATCGATGCCGTCGCGGAGACCGAACGGGAGCTCCGCCGCGACCGGCGTGGTGCGCAGCGCGGCGCGCAGCCGGTCGTCCTCGACGAGGAAGCGCTCGAGGTCGGCGAGCACGCGGCGCCGATCGCGCCCCCAGTACAGCGAACGGCCGGTGACGCCGCGCGCCTCGTACTGCTCGCAGATCGCGTCGCCGATCTCGATCATGCGCGCGCGTTGCTTCGTGGTCCACGGTGCGTTGGGCGCCGGTGGCGCCGCGAGCATCTCGAGCACGAACTTCTCGAGCGCTTCGTGCACGAGCGATCCGCGGTCGAGCGCGCCGATCTGCACGATCTCTTCGGGGTTCTCGACGGGCTCGACGCGCAGGATCGACTCGACGAAGTACGCGAACGGGCAGCTCGACCAGGTCTGCAAGCGCGTCGCCGACGTGACGCTCGCGACCGGCGACGGCACCGCGAGCCCCGTCAGGTTGCCGTCGAAGCGCGTGAACGCCGAGCTGCGACGGGCCGCGACCACGGCTGCGTTTCCCGCGAGCACGGCGTCGTCGGTGCGCCCCGCGAGCGCCGCCGCGTTCGCCGGGGGCGACGCGAGCAGCGTGCGCAGGTGGTGCTCCTGCTCGGTCGCGGGAAAGTCGAGCGCGCGGAGACCGGCGTCGAACGACGCGACCGGTTCGATCCAATCGACGTCGGCGGTGAAGAGCTCCTCGCTCCACCACGACTCACCGGAGAGGGCCGACGCGAGGTCGAGCACCCAGCGTGACGGCACCAGGTCGGTGCTGTGGCGCAGGTCGCCGCGCGGTACGCCGAGGAGCTGTTGCCGCGCGCTCGCCAGCGCGGCGATGAGCTCGCGGTGCTCGCGGTCGACGCGTGCGCGCCGGAGCGGGAGCTCGCCGGCCGCGGCCTCGCGCTCCTGGTCGGGGAGGAGCGAGTCGTCGCGCACGGGCGCGGGGCACGTGCCCTCGGCGAGGCCGAGCACCGCGACGAGCTCGAGGTCGAGCCCCACTCCCATCGCGATCGGGCCGACGAGCACGCCGTCGCCGAACCGGCCGATGCGACCGAGGTCGTTCTCGAGCTCGAGCGCGAGCGTGCGGGTGAACACGTCGAGCAGCACCGCGCCCTCGACGGCGTCGAGCGCGGCGAGGCGGCCGAGCGCGGCGTCGACGCGCTCCGCCGCCTTGCGCTCGTCGGCCGGCCAGTCGTCGCGCGACGCCGGACTGCCGACGACGGCGGTGAGCGTGCGCCGCGCCCAGGCTGCGTGCTCGGCCCAGCCGCGCGGCTTCGCGGCCGCGCGCGCGAGGTCGTCGATGAGGCCGACGACGAAGTCGCGCAGCTCGCGAGCGCGCGTCGCGTTGCGACGATCGCGGGCGACGCGCCAGTCGTCGGATGGGTCGCGTGTGTCGCGTGTGTCGTCGTTCTCGGCGGCCGCGATCTTCACGTCGAGCTCGTCGACGAAGCGGCCGAGCCGCGTCTCCCATTGCGCGCGCCCCGACACGACGCCGGCCGCGCGCGACAGCCGTTCCCACGCGACGACCGGTGCCCACACGCCCCGGCGCAGCACCGGCGCGGTCGCGAGCCAGGCGAAGACGTCCTGGCGGCGGAAATCGCGCTCCGGAAGCGCGAGCAGGCCGAGCAGCGCGCGTCCCGCGACGCGACCCGCGAGGGGCACGACCGACGGCCCGTTGCTCGGGATGCCCGCGGCCGCGAGGTGCTCGTGCACGAGACGCGCGTAGGGCTCGGTGGCGGCGTGCAGGATCGCGATGCGGTCGAGGGGCGTGCCGGCGCGAACCGCCTCGACGACCCGGCGCACCGCGGCGCGCACCTCGTCGTCGGCGTCGGACGCGATGACGATTCGTGTCCGTTCTCGTGTCGCGACCGGCGCGGGCGCGGGCCCGCTTGCCGCGCCCGCGGCATCCGTCAAGGTTGCGATCGCGCGCGCGACCTCCGCGTCGGCGCGCTCGACGCCGGTCGTGCCCACGACGATCGCGAGGTCGCGCGCGGCGGCCAGCGTCGCGAGCATTCGCAGCATGTGCGGTGTCAATCGTTGCGGCAGGTAGAGGACCGGCGTGCCGAGGTCGCGCAACGGCGGCGACCCGCCCGCGCCGATCGCGTCGACCGCGGCGCGCATGAGGTCTTGCTCGTCGTACCAGCCGGGTTCGAGCCGGGCGCGCGTCGCGCGATGGACGCGCACGACCTCCGACGCGCGCCGGCCGGTGCGCGCGATCGCGTCGAGCCCCGCGTCCGACACCTCGCGCAGCTCCCGGTAGGTCGCGACGAGCGCGGTCTCGGTTGCGGGATGCTCCGCGACCGGCGCGAAGAGCCCGGGCGAGTCGTGCAGGGTCGCGCGGAGGCCCGCCGCGATGACCGGCGTCGACACCGGCCGGCGGCCCGAACCCGCGAGCACGGGCGCGGCGAGCAGCTCCGCGAGCCGGAACGGGGTGACGAACGACACCGCGACGACGCCCGCGGCCGTGCCGGTGACCGGCCCGAGCGCTCCCGACGCGAGCAGCCGGCGGGCGGCCACGCCGACGTGGTTCGACGGCACGACGACCGTCGCCGGCGCGAGCGGATCCCCGCCCTTGGCCCGCGCGATCTCGGCTCGCAGCGCCTCGGCCGCCTCCCGGCCGTAGCCCACCCACTGCACCCGCACGGCCATGATCCGATCGTACGCAGGGCCTGTGACAGTGACCTGGAGCTTCGCGGAACTGATCGACCGAGGTGACGCGCCGCGTCACCCGGATCGATCAGATCGAGCCGACCGGGCATGATTCACCGATGACCGCCGGTGACCTCGTGCTCCACGATCCCGCGACCTACGACCACGGCTTCCCGTACGAGCAGTTCCGTGAGCTGCGGCGCGAGCGGCCCATCACGCACCACGACCATCCCGCCTGGGACCGCGGCTACTGGGCGATCGTGCGCCACGCCGACGTGATGCGGGTCTCGCGGGACGCCAACTTCAAGACCTCGCCCCATCCGATGCTCGAGACCGCGGCCGACGACGACGCCGAGGGTCTCACCGAGCTGCTCATCAGCAAGGACCCGCCCGAGCACACCCGGCTCCGCAAGCTGATCAGCTCCGGGTTCACGCCTCGACGGGTCGCCGACCTCACCGATCGCATCCGTGATCGCGTCGCCGCCCTCGTCGACGGCGTCGCGGAGCGCGGCGGCTGCGATCTCGTCACCGACCTCGCGCTCTGGCTCCCGCTCCATGTGATCGCCGATCTCGTCGGTGTCCCCGAAGCGGATCGCGCGCACGTCTTCGAGCTGACCGAGATCACGTTCGGCTTCGATCCGGCGGTCACCCCCGCGGAGCGCGGTGCCGCGGCGATGGAGATGTACGCCTACGCCGACGGCCTCTGCGACGAGCGCCGCGCGCAGCCACGAGACGACCTGCTGAGTGTGCTGCTCCACGCGGAGATCGACGGCGAGCGGCTCACGCAGCTCCAGGTCGACATCTTCTTCCTGCTCCTCCAGAACGCGGGGAGCGAGACGACGCGCAACCTCATCACGACGGGCACGCTCGCGCTGCTCGAGCATCCCGATCAGATGGAGATCGTGCGCGCCGACCCCTCGCGACTACCGCTCGCGATCGAGGAGCTGTTGCGCTACTCGACCCCGGTGATGCAGTTCACCCGCCGCGCCGAGCACGACACGGAGATCGCGGGTCAGACGATCGCCGCCGACGACCGCGTGCTCATGGTGTACGCGTCGGCGAACCGCGACGACACCGTCTTCCACGATCCCGACGGTGTCGACGTGACCCGCGAGCCGAACCCGCACGTCGCATTCGGCGCCGGTGGTCCGCACTTCTGTCTCGGTGCGAACCTCGCGCGCATCGAAGCGCGCATCATGTTCGAAGCGTTGCTCACGCGCTTCCGGGGGCTCGCGATCGTGGGCGACCCCGCCACGATGCCCCGCGTGCACTCGAACCTCATCGACGGCTACGCGCATCTGCCCGTCGCATGGGACGACGTCGTCGCGCCGGTGCCGTCGTGAGCGACACGCACTACCAAGAACCGGGCTGGTTCACGCGTCACGTGTTCAACCCGATGGTCTCGGGGCTCACGAAGATGGGCGTCAGCGTGCTGGGCTCGCGGGAGCTGCGCGTGCGCGGCCGCAAGACCGGCGAGTGGCGATCGGTTCCCGTCAACCTGCTCGTGATCGACGGCCAGAAGTACCTCGTCGCGCCGCGCGGCCACACGCAGTGGGTGCGGAACCTGCGCGTGGCGGGCACCGGTGAGCTGCGCGTCGGGCGCCGCGTCGACACCTTCACCGCGACCGAGCTCACCGACGCCGACAAGCCCGCGATCCTCCGCGCGTACCTGAAGCGGTGGAAGAGCGAGGTCGGTGTCTTCTTCGGCGGTGTCGGTCCCGACTCGTCCGAGAGCGAGCTCGCGCGCATCGCGCCCGACCACCCGGTGTTCGCCATCACTACCGCCTCGTGAACCGGGCGCGTCGGCGCGCATGACGCGCCGCGGCTGGCTGCTGTTCGCGGTCATGAGCGTGATCTGGGGTGTTCCGTATCTCCTCATCAAGGTCGCGGTCGAGCATGTGGAGCCCGCGGTCGTCGTGTTCGCGCGCACGTCGCTCGCCGCTGTCGCGCTGCTCGCAGTCGCGGCGCGTGCCGGCGCGCTCCGGCCCGCGCTCGCGCACTGGAAGCCGGTGCTCGCGTTCGCTGCGCTCGAGATGGCCGGACCGTGGCTCCTGTTGACGAACGCGGAGCAGCGGTTGCCGTCGGGCGTCACGGGACTGCTCGTGTCGTGCGTGCCGATCGTCGGCGCGATCGCGGCGTACGCGCTCGGCGATCACAGCGCCTTGCGGTTCCTGCGCGTCGCCGGCATCGCGGTCGGCCTCGGCGGGGTCGCGCTGATCGTCAACGGCGACCTGCGCGGGCACGGCGGGATCCCGTGGCTCAGCGTCGTCGAGGTGCTGCTCGTGTGCGTCGGGTACGCGACCGCGCCGTTCATCGTCGCCCGCAAGCTCGGTGACGTCCCGTCGATCGGCGTTGTCGCGATCGCGCTCGTCGCGGTCGCGCTCGTCGTCTCGCCGCTCGCGTGGATCGGACGTCCGAGCGCGGTCCCACCCGCGACGGCGATCTGGGCCCTGCTCGGTCTCGCCGCGCTCTGCACCGGCGTCGCGTTCGTCGTGTTCTTCGCGTTGATCGCGGAGATCGGTCCCGCGCGCGCGACGCTCATCACGTTCGTGAACCCCGCGGTCGCGGTCGTCGTCGGCGCGCTCGCGCTCGACGAGCACATCACCGCGGCGACCGTCGGCGGCTTCGTGCTCGTGATCGGCGGCTGCTATCTCGCGACCCGTCCCGGGGCCGCGGTCACCATCGAGGTTCCGGAAGTCGCCCCGAGCTGACGAATGCAGTTCCCGCCTCGGCGCGCGAGCGAAGCGAGCGGCGCGACCTCAGCCGGAGGCCGAGGCGTCAGAGAGGGCGAAGCTTGCGAGCCCGACCAGTCAGGATTGACGACCGAGGAGCGCGAGGAGGCGCGTCTGCGCGTCGGCGTGCGCGCCGACGGTGACGGTCGTTCCGAACATGCCGCTGCCGTTGAGCATGTCGATCTGTGGCGCGACGATCGCCGCGATCGCGTCGACGAGCTCGGGATCGAGCGTGGTGTCCTGAGCGGTCGCCCTCGCAAGATCCCAGCCGTGGATCACGACGTCGACGATGCGGTGCCCGCAGTACACCGATCCCGGCACCGGGCCGTACGACACCGCGCACGGCGCGTCCATCGCGCCGGCCGCGTCGAACGCCGCGCCCGCGAGCCGCGCGGACTCACGGTACGCGGCGTGCGGATCCGCGCCGAGCGTGTCGCCGTCGAGCCGGTCGCCGACCTCCGCGATGGTCGTGCCGTTCGCGAGCTCGGCGGCCCAGTAGTTGCCGCCGACGACGTGGTTCAGCAACTCGCGCACGCTCCAGCCGTCGCACGGAGTGGGGAGCTCGAGCTGATCGCCGGCGATGCGGTCGACGATCGCGCCGGTCGCACCGAGTGCACGTTCGTGGATCGAGGGCAGGTTCACGATCCGTCTCCTCCCACCGCGGGCGGTTGCGACACCGTGCGGTACGCGCCTTCGCGCACGCGCCGGATGCGGGCCTCACCGGGATCGTCGTCGCCGTTCCCGGAGAACAGGCAGAAGTCGGTGTACACGACGCGGCGCTCGCGCACCACCGGTGGCTGGCTCATGTGCAGCGTGCAACTGAGGTGGATGGTGACGTCGCCGGTGCGCGTCGGCAGGTCGACCTGCGGGAGGTCGAGGTCGTGCCGGATCAGTGCCGGCCTCGTGAGGGCGCGGTGCGAACCGGCGACGACGCGCAACTGACCCGATTCCGCGTCGGCGCCCGTGATCGAGATGCCGACGGTGAGCGAGCAGCAGCGGTACGAGTGACTCCCGAGGCTGCAGTCCTTGTGCCACGGCACGTCGGAGATGCCGTCGACGACGCCGATCGGCTTCACGAGCGCTTCCGCGAGGTTCTGGTTGCCGCCGGGCTTGCCGAAGCGGTGACCGTCGCCGGTGAGGCGCGTGAACCGCAACAGCCGCTCGTCGGCGAGCAGGCGTGCGAGCGCGGGCGACGTCTCGTGGAAGTACTGCATGCGCACGACTCGATCGCGACCGTCGGCCGTGCGCGCCCACCAGGAACGTCCGTCGTCGCGGCGGTAGCTCGACTCCGCCGCGTCCATGTCGGCGCTCACCGCGGCCATCTCCTGCTCGTCGAACACGCCGACGAGGTGCAGGTACCCGGCCTCGGTGAGGAAGTACACGAGCTCATCGGGGTCGGCGTCGGTGGTGAAGCCGCGCGTGAGGTCGAGCGGCGAACCGTCGCGATCGAGGAACGTGACCGCGCCACGCGTGTGCACGGGCCGGTCGTCGAGCACCGATCGCAGGACGACCCACCAGTCGAGGAGGTCTTCGAACCGGCCGCGCGGGAGGTCGAGCTCGCCGGCGGTGAGGAAGACCATGGGCGTGACGAGGTCGTTGACGATGTCGGCGAACGTCGTCGCGTCGAGTCGCACGACGGTCGCGGCGCGCGCGTCGCCGGAGTCGATCGTGAACCGCTCATTGTCGAACGCGATCGTCCACGCGCGTCCGTCGACGACCAGCGCGACGGACTCGAGTGCGAGCTCGCGCGCGCCCGGCACTGCCAGCGCGGCGCGCGCATCGAACAACGCGGGCAGCTCGTGCTCGAAGAAGTCGCGCGCGTCGATGGGGCGCACGTCGGCCGCGGTGCGCGTCCGCAAGTCGACCGACCTCACGGTCGCGCTCGCCCTGCTCGCGCTCCGAGCCGCGGGACGGGAGCGTTCGAGGTCGCGTGCTCGCTCCGCTCGCCGCTCGTGCCGCACTCGTCAGTCACGGTGCAGCGCCTCGGTGAGCTCGACGTCAGGGTCGGGGATGGTCGGTCCCGGAACCTCGACCACGATCTCGCGGATCGTGCCCGTCCACGGGAACGGCACTGCGTAGTCGTCGCACACGGGGAAGCCGTCGTCGCGCCCGATGCGGAGTCGCGCGCCGCCGTGCTGCCACGTCAACGGCATCGGGTGCGGCGAACGCGCGCCACCGACGACGGTGTCGTCGTGCGTCAGCGTGTAGCCGCCGCCGTCGGCGCCGGGCACGAAGGAGCACGCGAGCGCGATCGGATCGGGTCCGGTCGGCACCGGCGTGTCGGCGACGACGCGCGAGATGTCGCCCGCCGCGTTCACGACGAAGGTGAGGCGTCCGTCGCGCACGAAGAACGCGTACCCGGCGTTCCAGTCGCCGAGCGCGCAGAGCACGCCGTCGGCGCGCTCGGGCACGGTGACCGTCGCGGTGATGCGGAAGCCGCCGACGAGATAGGGGACCGACTCGTCGGTCGCAGGGCTGGCGTCGGGCCGGAACACGCAGCGCGCACCGGGCGGGTGCGGTGGACCGATGAACGCGTTGAACCGTCGCGTCAACGAGTCGACGAGCGGGAAGACGTGATTGCGCTCGGCTTCCTCGATCCAGCGCGCGTCGAGCGCGCGCAGCACGTCCGGGTGCTCGGCGGCAACATCGTGCGCCTCGGAGAAGTCGTCGTCGAACCGGAACAGCGCCCACTCGTCGGTCTCGAAGTCGCGGCTGCCTTCGACCAACCGCTCTTCGTCGACGACACCCTGCGACACGTGGTTCGTGGTCGCCTTCCAACCGTCGGCGATGATCGAACGCGAGCCGAGCATCTCGAAGTACTGCGTGTCGCGCGGCGCGGGCGCGTCCGCATCGGCGAACGTCGTGCGCAGGCTCATGCCGTCGAACGGCTGTTGCTCGACGCCGTCGACGACGACGGGCGCGTCGACACCGCACGCGTCGAGGATCGTCGGCATGAGGTCGATCGCGTGGCAGAGCTGCGTGCGCACACCGCCGCGCGACGCCGCGTCGATGCCCGCGGGCCAGTGGACGATCAGCGGCGCGCGAGTGCCGCCGAGCCACGTGTACCGCTTCCACAGACGGAATGGTGTGTTCCCCGCCCACGCCCAGCCCCACGAGTAGTGGTTGTAGGAGCGGAAGCCGCCCCAGTCGTCGAGCACCGCGAGGTTGCCGTCGAGGGTCTCCGACATCTGCGACGTGAAGCGGTGCTCGTTGATGGTTCCGAGCGTGCCGCCCTCACCGCTCGCGCCGTTGTCGGACATCAGCATGACGATGGTGTTGTCGAGCACGCCGATGTCGCGCAGGCGGTCGAGCAGCCGCCCGATCTGCGCGTCGGTGTGCGCGAGGAAGCCTGCGAACACCTCTTGGGTGCGCGCGTGCAGGCGCCGCTCGTCGGCGCTCAAGTCGTTCCAGCGTGCGATCCACGACGGATGCTCGGTGAGCTCCGCCGAGGCCGGGGCGACGCCGAGCTGTTGTTGACGTGCGAACGTCTCCGCGCGCCACTGCTCCCAGCCGCCGTCGAACCGACCGCGATACGGCTCGACCCATTCGGGCGTGACGTGGTGCGGCGCGTGCATCGCGCCGAGCGCGAGGTAGAGCTGGAACGGCTTGCCCGGCGCGGCCTCGTGCTGCGCGAGCACGTGCGCGATCGCGGTGTCGGCGAGGTCCTCGCTCAAGTGGTAGCCGTCTTCGGCCCGGCGCGGCGCGTCGACGTAGTGGTTGTCCTGCACGAGGTTCGGCGTCCACTGGTTCGTGTCGCCCTGGAGGAAGCCGTAGTAGCGCTCGAAACCGATGCCGAGCGGCCAGCGGTCGAAGGGACCGGAGTGCGAGCGTTCGCCGCGCGGCACGAGGTGCCACTTGCCGACCGCGAACGTGTTGTATCCCGCGTCGCGCAGCACGCGCGGGAGCGGCGCGGCCGACTTCGGGATGCGGCATGTGTAGCCCGGGTACGCCATCGGGAGATCGGCGAGGAAGCCGAACCCGACCGCGTGATGATTGCGACCCGTGAGCACGCTCGCACGCGTGGGCGAGCACATCGCGGTGACGTGGAAGCGGTTGTAGCGCAGACCGTTCGCGGCGAGCGCGTCGATGTTCGGCGTCGCGATGTCGGAGCCGAAGCAGCCGAGCTGCGCGAAGCCGACGTCGTCGAGGATGATCGTGATGACGTTCGGCGTCCCTCGTGGTGGGCGCGGATCGTTCAGCCGCAATCGCTCGGGCGGGGTGTCGCGGTTCGTCGCGCGACGCGCGTTGTTCGGTTCGCTCATCGTCGGCATTCTCTCGTGAGGACACGCGCGGCCGCCAGCGGCCGCGTCGCGTCGCACCGTCGCGCGCCGCGCAGCGGAGATGCCGATGCCGCGTTCGCCGTGATGGAGCCGCGGCTCGTCGACGTCGCGCGACGCGTCGGCCCGAGGATGGTGCGAGCATCGGGCAGCAGTGGAGGGACGCGCTCGACCGTCATCTCGATCGCGACGGTTCGACGCGAGCCGTCGGGGAGCACGAGCGCCAAGGCGTGCAGTTCTCCCGCACGCTCGACGCCCGCCCCGATGACTGCGAAGCGCACCACCTCAAGACCTACGAGCACGGCGATCCGACCGCTCTCGCGAACGGCTGCCTCGCGTGCCGGGGGAAGAGGGCACCACCAGAAGGTGCACGATGGCGGCTTCTCCATCGCCGGCGATCCGAACGGCGACCCGACGTTCCACGATCCCGCCGGAAACGTGGTCGGCAGGAGCCGACCACGCCGACGACCGCCCTCACTGCCGACCCGCGCCGGCCTCGAGATCGAGTCGATACGGGAGCGCCTGCGCGAACTGCGGCGAGAACGGTTGTCTGCGCCCGCGGCCTGACCGCGCGCTCGCGCCGGTATCGTGACGCCATGGCGCGGATCACGGTGAAGGACCACGGCATGGGCGAGCACGTCGACTGGTCGCTCTACCGGCCGAAGATGGCCGTGGGGATGGGGGCGCTGTCCGAGGCCGTCTACGGCAACACGAAGCTGCCGATCCGTGAGCGCGAGGCCGCGCGCTGGACGATCGCGCTCATCAACGACTGCGTCGTCTGCCAGGACACGCGGGCGCGCAACGCGGCCGAAGCCGGTATCGACGAAGGCTTCTACGGCGAGGTTGCGAGCTGGCGCACGAGCGACGCGCTGACCGACCGTGAGCGGCTCGCCGCCGAGTTCGCGGAGCGCTTCGCGATCGACCACCTCGCGATGGACGACGCGTTCTGGATCCGCCTGCGCGGTGCCTTCGCCGACGACGAGATCGCCGACCTCACGATGTGCTGCGGCATGTTCCTCGGGATGGGCCGCACGCTCGCGGTGATCGGCGTGCGCGCACCCGACGAACGCATCCTCGTCTGAACGAGCACGCGTGACCGGCGAAGCCCGCGGGCGCAGCGCGCAGGGCGCCCGGACTCGATCCCGTTCCGCGTCACGGAGCGGCGAGCGCGACCGTAAGAGCGGCGGCGAGCCCAGCGACCGGAAGATCGACGGCGCGCTCGCGGGCGCGCTCGCCGCGGGGGCCGCGCTCGCGGTCGCCGAGCTGATCGCCGGGTTCTTCCACCGTCAGCCGTCGCTCGTCACCGGCGTCGGGCAAGAGGTCATCGACCGCGCGCCGGGCGCGTTCGTGCGCTTCGGCATCGACAAGCTCGGGCACAAGGACAAGCCCACGCTCGTCACCGGCACCGTCGTCGTCAGTCTGCTGATCGGCGCACTCGCCGGTGTCTTCGCGCGCCGGCGCCGCATCGTCGGCGACGTCGTGTTCGTCGCGTTCGCGGTGGTCGGTTGGCTCGCCGCGCTCGATGCCGCGGGCTCGTCGGCCGCCGCGGTCACCGTCGCCGCGATCTTCGCGGGCCTCATCGGTGTGTTCGGTCTGCGCGCGTTGCTCTGGCGCTCGGCCCGACCGGAACCGAAGCGCGTGAACGCGCGCGCGCCGCAGCCGATGTCGACGCGCCGCCGCTTCCTCACGCTGAGCGGCGCGGTCGCGGTGGGCTCGGCGTTCACCGCGCTCATCGGACGCGCGCTGCTCGACACGGTCAGTGTCGCCGCGGCGCGTGCGAAGGTGATCCTGCCGAAGGCCCGGCGCACGGTCGCCCCCATTCCCCGCGACGCGAGCCTCGGCATCGGCGACGTCTCGCCGCTCATCACGCCGAACCGCGACTTCTACCGGATCGACACCGTCCTCTACGTGCCGCAGGTCGATCCCGAGCACTGGACGCTCAAGGTTCACGGTCGCGTCAACCATCCGTACGAGCTCACGTTCGACGACGTGCTGAAGATGCCGATGGTCGAGGAGTACGTCACGTTGCAATGCGTGTCGAACGTCGTCGGTGGCCCCCTCGTCGGTACCGCGAAATGGCTCGGCGTACCGCTGCCGACGCTGCTCGAACGCGCCGACGTGAACCCGGACGCCGACCAGATCGTCGGCCGCTCGGTCGACGACTTCACCGTCGGCTTCCCCACCAAGACCGCGCTCGACGGCCGCACCGCGCTGCTCGCGGTCGGGATGAACGGTGAGCCGCTGCCGACCGTGCACGGCTTTCCCGCGCGCCTGATCATCGCGGGCTTGTACGGCTACGTGTCGGCGACGAAGTGGGTCACCGAGCTCGAGGCGACGAGCTTCGCCGACTACGACGCGTACTGGGTGCCGCGCGGCTGGTCGCAGCAGGGACCGATCAAGACGGAGTCACGCATCGACACGCCGCGCGACAGTCGCACGGTCGCCGCGGGCACGGTACCGATCGCGGGCGTCGCGTGGGCGCCGACGCGCGGCATCGCGCGCGTCGAGGTGCAGATCGATCGGGGCGCGTGGCAGGAAGCCGAGCTTGCCGACGAGATCACGAAGGAAACGTGGAGGCAGTGGGTGTACCGCTGGGACGCGCCGGCCGGACAGCACGAGATCCGCGTGCGCGCGACCGATGGCACCGGCCACACCCAGACCGGCGTCAACGCCGACCCCGCGCCCAACGGTGCCACCGGCTACCACACCATCGTGGTCAGCGTCTCCTGACGGGTGAAGCAGAGACGGCAGGCACCCGGGCCCTCTCGTTCACACGGGGGCAGAATCCGGCGATGAGCGATCACCCCGACCGGCCCCGGATCCTGCCCGTCACCGACGCGGAGCTCGACGCGACCTCGCGCGACCTCCTCGCGGGCGATGGCCTGCGGCTCAACATCTTCCGCACGCTCGTGCGCCATCCGGGGCTGTTCCGCAAGTGGCTGCCCTTCGGCGGGAAGCTCCTCGCGGGCGGGAAGCTCTCGCCGCGCGACCGCGAGCTCGTGATCCTGCGCGCCGCCTTCCGCTGCCGCGCGCGGTACGAGTGGGCGCAGCACGTGGCGATCGCGCGCACCGCGGGTCTCGCCGACGACGAGATCGCGCGCGTCGCCGCGGGACCCGATGCTGCGGGTTGGACCGCCGAGGACGCGGCGCTGCTGCGCGCGGTCGACGAGTTGCACGACCACGACGTGATCGGCGACGCGACCTGGTCGGCGCTCGCGTCGCGGTTCGATACGCGTCAACTCATCGAGATCCCGATGCTCGCGGGCCACTACGCGATGCTCGCCGGCGTCCTCAACTCGCTCGGGGTGCAGCCGGAATCGACGGACCTGCCCGCGCTCGGCGAGGTGTGAGGTGGGCCGGCTCGAAGGGAAGACCGCGATCGTCGTCGGCGCGGGGCAGACGCCGGGCGAGACGATCGGCAACGGCCGCGCCACCGCGCTGCGATTCGCGCAGGAAGGCGCGCGCGTACTGCTCGTCGACCGCGACGGGGAGTCCGCGCGCGAGACGCAGCGCCTCGTCGAGGAGCGCGCGCCCGGGATGGCGACGGTGCTCGTCGCCGACATCGTCGCCGAGGACGCGTGCGTCGAGATCGCGCGGCACGGGCTCGCGGTGCTCGGCGGCCGCATCGACGTGCTGCACAACAATGTCGGCATCGGCGCGGGCGACGGCGGACCAACCTCGCTCACCGTCGACGCATGGGACCGCATCCTCGACACCAACCTCAAGGCCATGTGGCTCACCTGCAAGCACGTCGTGCCGGTGATGCGCGAGCAGGGTGCCGGTGCGATCGTGAACATCTCGTCGGTTGCCGCGATCGCGGGCGTCGGCAACCTCACCGCCTACAAGATCTCGAAGGCGGGCGTGAACGCGCTCACGCAGAGCCTCGCGGTCACGAACGCGCGCTTCGGCATCCGCGTGAACGGGATCATGCCCGGTCTCATCGACACGCCGATGGCTGTGGACGCGTCGGCGCGCGCGAGAGGTGTTGCGCGCGAGGTCGTCGCCGACGCGCGAGCGCGCACCGTGCCGCTCGGTCACCAGGGCACCGCGTGGGACATCGCGAACGCCGCGCTCTACCTCGCCTCCGACGAAGCCGCGTTCGTCACCGGCGTCGTGCTACCGGTCGACGGCGGTCAGAGCGCGAGCGTCGGTTGAGGTTGTGAGTGGCTGAGCCCGCGAGCGGAGCGAGCAGGGCGGTCTTGCTCGGTTCCATCCCGCGTCACGGAGCGGCGAGCGCAGCGAGCGCGACCGTCAATAGATCGCCGGCACGGAGCCGTGGTACTGCGCGTTGCCGAAGCTGAAGATGCCGCCGTCGCGCGCGACGAGCCAGTAGCCGCGGTTCGTTGGTGACGCCTGCATCGCCACGATCGGCTGCAGCAGCTGCAGCGCGCCGGTCGAGCCGTGGAACGTCGCGCTGCCGAACGTGAAGATGCCGCCGTCGCTCGCGACGAGCCAGTAGCCCGCGCCGTCCGGTCCCTGCGTCATCCCGACGACCGGCTCGTTCAGCACCACCGCGCCCATCGAACCGTGGAACTTGGCGCTGCCGAAGCTGAAGACGCCGCCGTCGGACGCGTCGAGCCAGTAGCCCTGGCCGTTCGGACCCGTGGCCATGCCCACGACCGGCTTCACGAGATGCAACGCGCCGGTCGATCCGTAGAAGTGCGCGTCGCCGTACGCGAAGACACCGCCGTCGGACGCGACGAACCAGTAGCCGTGACCGGTCGGCGTCGGTGTCATCCCGACGACCGGCTGGTTCAGGCGGATGTTCCCGGTCGATCCGTAGAAGTGCGCGTCGCCGAACGCGAAGACGCCGCCGTCGGTCGCGACGAGCCAGTAGCCGAGCCCCGTCGGCGACGGCGCGATGCCGACGATGGGTCGCGCGAGGCTCACGCCGCCGAGCGAGCCGTAGTACGCGGCGTCGCCGAACGCGAACACCGCGCCGTCGGACTGCGCGATCCAGTACCCCTTGCCCGAGGGCGTGCGCGCCATGCCGACGATCGGCGCGACGACGGGACGGTCGAGGAAGATCGGCGACCCACCCTCGGTGACGGTCGTCGTGTTGTGCGAGACGTTCGCGCTCGGTGTCTTCTGCGAGAGCCACACGCCGTAGAAGACGTCGGTGATGATGTTGCGCGTCACCGCGGTGCCCGTGATCGGCGCGGTCTCCGACAGCACGAGGATGCCCGTGGTTTGGAAGTCGCCCGCCGCGAAGTCGCCGGGCTCGCCGTTGTTGCCGCTCACCGCGTCGTGGCTCACGTGGTTGGCGGTGATCGTGTTGTCGTTCAGGTCCTGCAACGCGGTGTGGCGTTGGATCATGATCCCGGCCCGACCGTTGTCGTTCGCGGTGTTGTCCTCGAGCCGGTTCAGATACACCGCGGAGCCGGACGGGTCGCCCTCCATGATGATGCCGGCGCCACCGTTGCCGTTCGTCGTGTTGTCCGCGAGCTCGTTCGAGTAGATGCCGCCGAGCGCCGACTGCCGCATGCCCACGTGCTCGCCGCTCGTCACCAGCGCGCGCGGGTTGTTGCCGATGAGCGCGATGCCGTCGCCGCCGCCGTTGCCGTTCGCGATGTTGTGCGAGAGTCCGTTGCCGTGGTTCGGGCCGAGCTCGTCGGTCAGGAGGATGCCGCCGGCGTTGTTCGTCACCGTGTTGTTCTCGAGGGACGCGGCGACCGTGCTGATCAACTGAACGGCCGCTCCGCCGCTCCGTGTGATCGTGCTGCCGGACAGATGGAAGTCGAGGATCGCGGCGGGGATGGTCGCATCGCTCGGCGGTGCCACGAGGATGCCTTGCTGACTCGAGGTGGTCACGTCGAGGTCGAAGACCTGGACGCCGGTCGCGTTGACGACGAGCCCGTGATCCTCATTGGTCGCGTCGATGAGCGCGTGGTGCGCTTCGATCACGAGGGTGTGCAGCCGCGCCGGGACGACGTTGCTCGTGCCGGCCGGATTGTCGGACTCGAGATACGTGCCCGCTGCGATCGAGATCTCGTCACCGCTGACGGCGACCGCGAGCGCGTGACCGAGCGTCTTGCACGGCGACACCTGCACGGTGCACGAGTTCGACGCGTCGGATCCCGTCGTCGCGACATAGCGCGTCGCGCCGACCGCGTGCGCGGCCGGCACGTTGACGACCGCGACGCCGAGCGTCACGAGCGCCGTGCCCGCGATCGTGGCGACGAGGCGCCGCATGTGTTGGACGTGACCGGTCATGACGACCTCCAGATCCCACCGAGCCAGCGCGCGGCTTGGACGCTAGTGCGGAGGTCGCGGTTTCCGACGGCGCGCGCGTTCGCGCGCGCACGATGTCCGGTTCGCGGCGCTACTGCACGACTTCGCTGGTTTGGAGAACCGGTGCGATCGTCGTGAAGTTGGCAACATCGGCCAGTACCGCACCGGTGTCGGGCGAACCCATCGCCGCATTCAGCGCATCCATCGACGCGAACTTGAAGTGCACGGCCGCGACGTAGGGGCCGTTGACGCCCTTGTCGATCTCCGCGCCGTCGAGGCTCCACGCCTTCACCGCGAGCGGCACGTGGGTCGCCTTGTAGTAGTCGTGGTCGAACGTCGCACCGTCGGTCGACGGGTAGAAGACGCTGAGCCGGATCATCGAGACGACCTTTCGTCGGAGCCGAAGCGCGGAGCCTGCCCGGCGCCGCGGTGTGCAGGCAAACGCACGGGCGGGTCGCTTCGCGAGCCGTCGATCAGGACGGCCGACCTGGCGACTGAGGCGTCAGGAGCGGCGAGCGCAGCGAGGCGACCAACAAGCTCAGAGCGATTGATTCGCGGTCTCGAAGAGCCACAGCGCGTAGGTGTGGAGCATGTCGCCCATCTCCTTCGGCGCCTGCCCCGCGCACGCACGTGCGTGCGTGCCCTCGAGCAGGATGCCGAGCTTGTAGCAGGCGAGCACGAAGAACCACGGCATCGCCGACACGTCGCGCCCACTCACCTCGCCGTAGCGCGCGACGAGCTCGGCGCGCGTCGGCATGCCCTCCCACGGCTCGAGCTGCGGCGCCTTGCCCGGCGGGTCGCCGGGCTCGATCCATGCGGTCATGAGCCACGCGAGGTCGAGCAGCGGATCGCCGAGCGTCGACAGCTCCCAGTCGACGATCGCGGCGAGCTTCGGCGCGTCGTGCGCGACCATCACGTTCGCGAACTGATAGTCGCCGTGGATGATCCCGATGTGACAGTCGGCCGGGCGGTTCGCCTCGAGCCAGTCGCCGACGCGGCCGACGTTCGGCAGCTGCGAATCGCCGTAGCCCTCCATCTGCGAGTAGCCGTCGAGCTGCGACCGCCAGCGCGACACCTGACGCTCGAGCCAGTTCTCCGACTTCCCGAAGTCGGAGAGTCCGACCGCGTTCGCGTCGACCGCGCCGAGCTTCGCGGCGCCGTCGACGAGCTCGAACGCGAGCGCGCGTCGCCAGTCGACTTCGGTGCCGTACTTGCCGGGCATCGCGCCCATCGGCGTGAACCCGTCGATCGCGCCCATGACGTAGAAGCACACGCCGATCACGTCGGTGTCGTCGCACGCCGCGTACATCTCGGGGTGCGGAACATCGCTCCCCGCGATCGCGCCGAGGACGCGCGCCTCGCGCAGCATCGTGTCGTTGCTGTTCTTGCGCAGGTGCCGCGGCGGTCGTCGCAGCACCATCCGGCCGCCCCCGTCGCGCGTGAGCAGGAAGATGTTGTTCTGCGACCCGCCCGTGAGCTGCTCGACGCTCGTGACCGGACCGTTCCCGGGCAACGACGGCTGCGTGGCGACCCACTCCTGGAGCCGCGGCCAGTCGAGCAGGCCGTCGAAGTCGGAGAGGTCGCTCATCGGGTGCTCCTCGGTTCAAGCGGTCGGAGAGGTCGGAGGGGTCGGCGCACGGATGTGCGTGCGATCATCGGCACGTGACGGACGATCTCGCGCGCGACGCGCTGCCCGCCGACGCGGTCGGCCTGCTCGAAGGGATCGCGACGACGCGCGCGATCCGCCGCTACACCGACGAGGCGGTCCCCGACGCGGCACTGCGCGCCATGCTCTTCGCGGCGAGTCGCGCGCCGAGCGGTTCGAACCGTCAGCCGTTCCGCTTCGTGGTGCTCACCGACGGCGAGGTCGCGGGCGACGTCAAGGCGCTCATCGGCGCGGCCGCGCGGCGCGCGTGGGGTGCGAAGCGCGAGCGCGACGGCTACGACCGTGGCTCCGGACTCGTCGACGACTCGCCCAAGGCGCGCATGGCGCGCGCGATGCAGGCGTACGTCGACGACTTCGAGCGCGCGCCCGTGCTCGTGCTGCCGTGTCTCGTGCGCTACCGCGAGCCGACGCCGACCGAGGGCGCGTCCGTGTACCCCGCGTGTCAGAACCTGCTGCTCGCGGCGCGCGCGCTCGGATACGGCGGTGTGCTCACGCTCTGGCACGGGCTCGTCGAGGACGAGCTGCGCGCGCGGCTCGGCATCCCCGCGCACGTGTTCATGGCCGCGACGATCACGATCGGCAAGCCCGCCGGGCAGCACGGCCCGGTGCGCCGGCGTCCGATCGACGAGCTCGTGTACGGCGACCACTGGGGCGAGCCGCCCGCGTGGGCGATCGATCCGCCGGGCACCGCGCACACCTCCGCCGGACCGCCGCGTCGCTGAGCACCAACGTTCGGCAGGACCATTTGCCGCGGGAACGACTCCTCGCGTGAGGTGCCTGGAGCGGCGAGCGACCGCGAGGCGGGTATCCCGCCTCGCAGCGAGGGCGACCATCAGAGAAAGGCCTGCTCGTCGAGCAGATGCGCGAACTTCTCGCGCGCCGCGGCCACCCGCGAGGGCAGGTGCTCGCGGGGCCAGAGCCCTTCCTGCGGCTTGTAGCCCTTCAGCACCTGGCGGGCGATCGTCACCTGGTGCACCTCGGTCGGACCGTCGGCGATGCCCATCACGGGCGCCATCGTCCACATGCCGATGAGCGGCATCTCGTTCGACACGCCGAGCGAGCCGTGGAGATGCATGGCGCGCCACACGATGTCCTGGAGCACCTTCGCGGTCGCGACCTTCACGCCCGCGATCTCGAGACGCGCGCGGTGCCCGCCGACCTTCTCGCACGTCCATGCCGCGTGCATCACCTGGAGCCGGAACTGGTGGAGCTGGATCCACGAGTCGGACACGTACTGCTGCACCATCTGCTTTTCGGCGAGGAGTGAGCCCTGCGTCGTGCGCGAGAGCGCGCGTTCGCAGAGCATGTCGAGCGCGCGCTGGCACATGCCGACGGACCGCATCGCGTGGTGGATGCGCCCGCCGCCGAGGCGCGTCTGCGCGATGACGAACGCCTGTCCCTCGCCGCCGAGCACGTGGTCGGCGGGCACGCGCACGTTCTCGTAGCGCACGTACGCGTGCGAGCCGTCGCCCAGGCGCTCGCCACCGATGCCGACGTTGCGCACGATGTTGACACCCGGCGAGTCGGTCGGCACGAGCATCATCGACGCACCCTGGTAGATGGGGACGTCGGGGTCGGTGACGCACATCACGATCGCGAACGCGGCGTAGCGCAGGTTCGACGAGAACCACTTCTCGCCGTTGATCACGTACTCGTCGCCGTCGCGTTCGGCGCGGCACTCGAAGACGCCCGGATCCGCGCCGCCCTGCGGCTCGGTCATCGAGAAGCACGACACGATCTCGCCGTCGAGCAATGGCTGCAGGTACTTCGCCTTCTGCTCGTCGGTGCCGTAGGTCGCGAGGATCTCGGCGTTGCCCGAGTCGGGCGCCTGCGCGCCGAACACCATCGGTGCCCAGCTCGACCGGCCGAGGATCTCGTTGAGCAGCGCGAGCTTGAGCTGACCCTCGCCGGTCCCGCCGAGCTCGCGGTCGAGGTGCCAGGCCCACATGCCCTTCTGCTTCACGACCGCCTGGAGCGGCTTCACCACCTCGCGGTGCACGGGGTGGCTCTTGTCGTAGACGATGTGGTGCGGGAACGCGAGGTCGAGCGGCTCGATCTCGTCGTGCACGAACTCTCGGACCCAGTCGAGCTGCTCCTGGTACTCCGGGTCCGTCGAGAAGTCCCAGCCCATCGTGTCCTCCGCGTCGTCGCTGCTGCGCGCGGAGAAGCTAGCTGACACCGGCGTCAGCTTTCTTGGTCGCACTCGCTGCGAGGCGGGATTCCCGCCTCGCGGGCGCTCGCCGCTCCTGACGCCTCACGCGCCGACTCCTTTCCGCGGGAGCTCGTTCCTCGCAGATCTGCGACGCGCGCGTGAACGTCGCGGACCTCGTCCCACTTCGGCGTCGGCACGTGACCGTCGCCGCGCCGGCGCGTCGCCGCGGGGGAGACGCCGACGAGCTCGTAGAGCGTGTCGGTCGGCTCGACACCGAGCTCGCGCTGCACGAGCGCGCGGTAGCGACGGAACTCGCACAGTGCGTCGGCGCGATTGCCTTCGGCGAGGTGCACGCGGATGACGGTCGCGTTCGCGCGTTCGCGCAACGGTTCGACGTGCACGGCCGACACCGCCGCGAGCATCGCGTGCGCGAAGCGACCCGTCGCGAGCAGCCGTGCGGCGAGCGCTTCGAGCGCGGCGACGCGCAGCTGCCGCCATTCCTCGGCATCGGGCACGACCCATTCGTCGTACCAGTCGGGAAGGACGTCGCACGACAACGCCGCGACCGCGTCGGGATCGAGATCGGTCGCGCGCTCGTCGTCGGCGAGCAGTCGACGCGCGAGCGACTGCGAGGCGCGGAAGTCGACGACGACGTCGGACGCGAGACCGAGCGTGCCGTGCTCGACCGCGAGTGCGTCGCGCGCGCCCGAGTCGAGTCGTGAGAGCGCGGTGCGCAGGCTGGCCGCGGCGCGCTCGTCGTCGGCGTCGGGCCACAGCGAGCCGGCGGCGGTACGGCGCGAAACCGGCTCGACCCGCAGCGCCAGGTACGCGAGCAGGCGCCGGGCCCCCGCCGCGAGCGGGGGGCGCGAGCCGTCGGCCACGGCGAAATCGAATCCGCCGAGGACGGAAACCTGCATCGGCATGCCCTACCACTCTCCGTGAAATATCATGCGCTGACCGGGATTCGTTTCGCGTCGCGAAGCCGCGGGTACCCCCGCAACACGCGCCTGTACGCAGCGGCGGCAGGCAACGGGACGCACCGAGCCGCTCCGAGCGCCGGCCCGAGACCGATCATCGAAGGGGAGCACACCTCCGTGGAGCTTGACCAACCGCGTCCGACCAACGGCCAGAGCCAGAACGGATTGCGCATCTCGCTCCTCGGCCGATTCGAGCTGACCGACGGGTCGGGGATGCCGATGCCCGTCGCGGCCGGCACCCAGCGGCTCCTCGCGCTGCTTGCGTTGCGGGGCCGGGTCGTGCATCGCGCCGCGATCGCCGGTGCGCTGTGGCCCGAGGTCTCCGATCGCCACGCGCTCGCGAGCCTGCGCTCCACGCTCTTGCGTATCCCGAGCGCGGCGCGCGCCGCGGTCGCGGTGACCGACGTCGATCTCACGCTCTCCGACGGCATCACCGTCGACTTCCGTGACGCGCAAACGCTCGCGCATCGTCTCCTCGGCGGACCGAACGCGCTCAACGAGAACGACCTCGCGACCGCATCGATCTCGACGCTCGCCTTCGACCTGCTGCCCGGTTGGACCGACGAGTGGGTCGTGAACGAGGCCGAGGAGTGGCGGCAGCTTCGACTGCACGCCCTCGAGGCGTTGGCGAACCAGCTCGTCTCGCACCACCGCTTCGCCGACGCGACCGCGGCCGCAATGGCCGCGATCCGCGCCGAGCCGCTGCGCGAGAGCGCGCACGCCGCGCTCATTCGCGTGCACCTCGCGGAGAGCAATCAGTCGGAGGCGCGGCGGCAGTTCGATCGGTACCAGAGTCTCCTGCAATCGGAGCTCGGCATCGAGCCGACACCGCGGCTGCGGGAGTTGGTCGGCATTTGATCATGCGTTGACGACGGCCTCGCGTGGCCGCCGTCACGCGGATCGACGGGTCGTGATCGCGCTCGAGCGCGGCACGTCCGGCCTCCCGTCACGGTGATGTGGCGCGCCGGTCACGGCGATCGGCGCACCTTGCGTGAAGACCCGGGTCTCGAACGCCGGGTCGACACGCGTCTCGTGATTCTGCGAGGCCGTCGCCGACCGAAAGACGATCTCCATGTTGCATGCGCGCCGTGCGCTCGTGGTGCTGGCTTCCTTTGTCACCGCCGTCGCCGGGATCCTCCCGGCGGTCGCGCCGACCGCCGCGGGTGCAAACGTCGCCCGTCCGGCCGTCGCCCACCCGGTGGCGCACGCGAGCGCGGTGTCGGCGATCCCGCAGAACGTGCCGTTGCCGACGCTCGGCTACTGGCTCGTCGGGTCGAACGGCAGCGTCTACTCGAACGGCAGCGCCGGCGACCACGGATCCGCGGCGAGCCTGGCGCGGCCGATCGTCGGCATGGCGCCGACCCCGTCGGGCCAGGGCTACTGGATGGTCGGATCCGACGGCGGGATCTTCTCGTTCGGCGACGCCGGGTTCCGAGGATCGACGGGTGCCATCCACCTCGCGCAGCCCATCGTCGGAATCGCGTCGACGCCGTCAGGCCACGGCTACTGGATGGTCGCGTCCGACGGCGGCATCTTCTCGTTCGGCGACGCGAAGTTCCACGGCTCGACCGGCGCGATGCATCTCAACCAGCCGATCGTCGGCATGGCCGCGACGCCTTCCGGAAACGGCTACTGGCTCGTCGCCCGCGACGGCGGCGTCTTCTCGTTCGGCGACGCGACGTTCCACGGCTCCACCGGCGCGATGCACCTCAACCAGCCGATCGTCGGCATGGCCGCGTCCCACTCGGGCAGCGGCTACTGGATGGTCGCGTCCGACGGTGGCGTCTTCAGCTTCGGCGACGCGACGTTCCACGGCTCGACCGGCGCAGTCCATCTCGCGCAGCCGATCGTCGGCATGGCTCCGACGCGCTCGGGCGCCGGTTACTGGTTCGTCGCTCGCGACGGTGGCGTCTTCTCGTTCGGTGACGCGCACTTCTTCGGTTCCGCGGGCAACCAGGGTCTGACGAGCGTCGTCGGCATGGCCGCGTCGAACGCGACCGGCTCGGCCAAGAAGCTCGCCTTCCTCTCGCAGCCGAGCGACGCGACGGGCGGCGTCCCGTTCGCGACGCAACCGGTCGTCGAGATCCAGGACGCGCACGGCAACCTCGTCAGCAGCGACTCGAGCATCGTCACGCTGTCGCTTGCCGGCTTCGGCCCGGCGAGCCCGTCGGCGACCCTGTCCTGCGACGACCTTTCGGTCGCCGCGGTGAACGGCGTCGCGACGTTCTCCGGCTGCGAGATCGACCACACGGGCAGCTTCACGCTCGGCGCGTCCGATGGCTCGCTCAGTCACGCGGTGAGCGAGCCGAACACGATCTCCGTCGGTGAGGCCGTCGCGCTGCGCTATTCCTCCGAGCCGAGTGGTGCCGTCCACGGCGTCGCGCTCGGAGACCAGCCTGTCGTCCGGATCGTCGACGCGGGCGGCAACACCGTCACCGGCAACACGAGCGCGGTCACACTCGCGCTGACGACCCCGGCCGGCGCGACGCTGACCTGTACCACGAACCCGAAGACCGCGGTCGCGGGTGTCGCGACGTTCGCCGGTTGCGCGATCGACAACGCGGGCGCGTACACGCTCACCGCGACCGACGGATCGCTGACGTCGGCCGTCAGTGACAGCGTCGACATCACGGGCGCGGCCGCGAAGCTCGCGCTCACCGTCGAGCCCAGCGCGACGGCGTCCGGCGGCGCGGCATTCGCGACCCAGCCGGTCGTGACGGTCGAGGACACGAACGGTCACCGCATCGTCGCCGACGAGAGCAACGTCACCCTCGCGCTCACATCGGCCGGTGGTGCGACGCTCTCGTGCACCACGAACCCGGTCGGCGCGGTCGCAGGTGTCGCGACGTTCGCGGGCTGCAAGATCGACCACTCCGGTACGTACACGCTCACCGCGACCGACGGCTCGCTCACGACCGCGGTCAGCACGACGATCACCGTGTCGACCGGCGCCGCGTCGCAGCTCGCCTTCACGACGCAGCCTTCGGGCTCGACCGGTGGGACGGCGCTCGGCACGCAGCCCGTCGTCACGGTCGAGGACGCCGGTGGCAACGCGATCACGGGCAGCTCCGCGCCGGTGACGCTCGCGCTCACGACTCCCGGCGGTGCGACGCTCACGTGCACCACGAACCCGGTCAACGCGACGTCGGGCGTCGCGACGTTCGCGGGATGCGACGTCGACCACGCCAACACCTACACGCTGACCGCGGCGTCGTCGGGTCTCACCTCGGCCGTCAGTGACACGTTCACGGTCACTGTCGGCGCGGCGTCGACGCTGGCCTTCACCACGCAGCCCGCGGGCGCGACGGGTGGCACGGCGTTCACGTCGCAGCCGGTCGTCGCCGTGCAGGACCTCGGCGGGAACACCATCACGTCCGACACGAGCAATGTGACGCTCGCGCTCACGTCGGCTGGTGGTGCGACGTTGTCGTGCACGACGAACCCGAACGCTGCCGTCGCGGGTGTCGCGACGTTTGCCGGGTGTGCGATCGACCTCGCAGGCACGTACACGCTGACCGCGACCGACGGCTCGCTCACCTCCGCGGTCAGCGCGTCGATCACGAACGCGGTCGGTGCCGCGTCGCAGCTCACGTTCACGACGCAGCCGGTCGGTGCCGCAGGCGGCGCCGCCTTCGCGACGCAGCCCGTCGTCACCGTGCAGGACGCCGGCGGCAACACCGTCGCAACCGACACGAGCAACGTGACGCTCGCGATCACCACGCCCGCCGGCGCGAACCTCACCTGCACGGCGAACCCGCGCGCGGCGATCGCCGGTGTCGCGACGTTCGCGGCCTGCACGATCGACCGGACCGGCAACTACACGTTGACCGCCAGCGACGGCTCGCTCACCGACGCGGTGAGCTCGTCGCTCGCCGTGACGCCCGGCACCGCGACGCAGCTCGCGTTCACGACCGAGCCGGGCAGCAGCGGCACCGGTGGTACTGCGCTCTCGACGCAGCCGGTCGTCTCGATCGAGGACTCGCTCGGCAACACCGTGACGAGCAACGTCACCGCGGTGACGCTCGCCATCACGACGCCCGCCGGCGCGACGCTCGCGTGCGACACCAACCCGCAGAACGCGGCGTCGGGTGTCGCGACGTTCGCGGGCTGCAACATCGACCAGCCCGGCACGTACACGTTGACCGCGAGCGACGGCTCGCTCGCCGACGCGGTGAGCACGAGCGTCGTCATCACGGTCGGTCCCGCGTCGCAGGTGACGTTCACGACGCAGCCGAGCGGCGCGACCGCCGGCGTGGCGCTCGGGACCCAGCCGGTCGTCACCATCCAGGACGCCGGTGGCAACACGGTCACGTCGGACACGAGCAGCGTCACGCTGGCGCTCACCAACCCGGCCGGCGCGACCCTGACGTGCTCCGCGAGCCCGCTCGCCGCGACCGAGGGAGTCGCGACGTTCGCAGGTTGCAACGTCGACCTGTCGGGCACGTTCTCGTTGACCGCGACCGACGGGCTGTTGAGCGGCGACGTCAGCTCGACGTTCACGATCACCGCGGCGGCCGCGTCGCAGGTCGTGTTCACGACTGCGCCGGGCGCCGGTACCGGTGGCACCGCGTTCACGAACCAGCCCGAGGTTGCGATCGAGGACGCGTTCGGCAACATCGTGCGCAGTGACACGAGCGATGTGACGCTCGCGGTCACGTCGCCGAGCGGTGGGACGTTGTCGTGTGCCACGAACCCGCTGACCGCGGTGGAAGGTGTCGCGACGTTCGCGAACTGCTCGATCGACCACACCGGTGTGTGGACGGTGACCGCGTCCGACGGTTCGCTCACGACCGACAGCACCGACGTCGCGATCGCCGTCGGCGACCCGGCACTGCTGGTGTTCTCGACCCAGCCGTCGAGCGCGACCGGCGGTACTGCGTTCACGACGCAACCGGTCGTGACGGTCGAGGACGCGGGTGGCAACACGGTCACGACGGACAACAGTGCCGTGACCCTGAACCTCACCTCCGCCGGTGGTGCGACCTTGTCGTGCACGACGAACCCGGAGACCGCGGTTTCCGGTGTCGTGACGTTCGCCGGTTGCGCGATCGATCACACCGGCACGTACACGCTGACCGCGACCGACGGCACGTTGACGTCGGCGGTGAGCTCGTCGCTCACCATCACGGTCGGTGGCGCGGCGCAGGTCGCGTTCACGACGCAGCCGTCGGGCTCGACCGGTGGTGCTGCGTTCTCGACGCAGCCGGTGGTCGCGGTGCAGGACGCGGGTGGCAACACGGTCACGACCGATGCGAGCAGTGTGTCGCTCGCGTTGACGTCGGCCGGTGGTGCGACCTTGTCGTGCACGACGAACCCGTTGACCGCGGTTTCCGGTGTGGCGACGTTCGCCGGTTGCGCGATCGATCTCGCGGGCTCGTACACGCTCACCGCGTCCGACGCGTCGTTGGGCACGGACATCAGCTCGTCGGTCACGATCTCGGTCGGCGACCCGGCGCAGGTCGCGTTCACCGCGCAGCCGTCGGGCTCGACCGGTGGGACCGCGTTCGCGACGCAGCCCGAGGTGTCCGTGGAGGATGCGGGTGGCAACGTCGTGACGGGAGACACGAGCGCGGTGACGCTCACGATCACGACCCCGGGCGGTGCGCTGCTGGACTGCGCGGCGAACCCGGTGAACGCGAGCGCGGGTGTCGCGTCGTTCTCCGACTGCGCGATCGACCTGCAGGGCACGTACACGCTCACCGCGACCGACGGTTCGCTACCGACGGTGCAGAGCGATTCGCTCGCCATCACCGTGGGTCAGGCGGCCGC
>DATBAK010000073.1 GCA_036271555.1 Acidimicrobiia bacterium | reverse complement strand
CGCTCCGGTCGAGCGCGTCGGCGACACGGGTGCCGAGGTCACGGTCGCCTTCCGCGATGAGGCGACGGATGACGTCGACTTCCTGCTCGCGCGTCACCGCGAGCCACGAGCCGTCGCGGTTGTCGACGTGCAGCAGCGTGCGCGTGTCGTCGTCGCCCTTGACGTAGTAGTCGTCGCCGCGGCGGTTCTGGCCGAGGTGATCGCCGACGAACCGGGCCTTGTTGCCGTACTCGTCCACCAGGACGTGGTGCTTCGCCATGAGCTGCAACGCCTTTCATCGCCGAGCGCGCGAGTTCCTCCGCGACTCAATCGACGGGCGGCGACGCGACCTGAGCCGACGCAAGCTCCGGCCGTCAGGCCACGCCCATCCGCTCGGCGAGCCTGCGCAACGTGGTCGCCGTGCGAAACCCGAGCATCTCGAACGCATCGCTGTCGCGCGTCCGACCCTCGAGCGTGCTCGCCAGGAGCGCGCGAGCGAACCGCTTGCTCACGCGCACGGGTTGCGTGTTGTCGAAGTTCCCGCCGCCGCTCCTGCGCGATGCCGATGGCGACGCGTCAGCCGAGGCGGGTCGAGATATCGACCTTCACGTTGTACTGACCCGAGACCGACGCATCGAGTCCGACGGGCGCCTTGTCGGTTCCGAACAGGTTGCGCAGCCACGACGTGACGACGTGGTCGATGATCGGCCACACCTGGCGAACGGGCAGCGCGGGCGGCGAGCAGCCGTCCTCGCCGAGCGCCTTGAACTGCGAGAGCGGCGGCCTCGACAGCGCGGGACCGAGCCCCGCGGCTTCGGCCACGCCGATGATGCCCTTGCCGTTGCCGAACGTGCAGAAGTCGTCGAAGCCGTTGTGACCGAGCTTGTCGATCAACCACAGACGCGTCGGCGCGGCTGCCGCGTCGAACGCGGGCTTGGTCACCTGCGAGAAGACCGCGACGTGATCGTCGGTGCCCGCGACGAACAGCGACGGCTTCTCGGGCATCGCGGTCGTGGTCGTCGTCGCGCCCGCGCTCGTCGTCGTGCTGGAGTCGCGGAAGATGCCGGACGCGAGCGACACGTAACCCGCGACCTCGGGCATCTGCTGCGCGGCACTGAGCACGGTCGCGCCGCCGGCGGAGTGACCGACCGCGGCGACGTGTGCGAGGTCGACGTGACCGTCGAGCAGCGAACCACTCTTCCGATTCTGATCGGTGACGAGTTGCAGCGTCGCCTTGATGTCGTTCACCGACGCCTGCGCGGGTCCGACCTCACCCACGAGCGCGTGCGTGAGGTCGCGACTCGGATGCTCGGGCGACGCGACGATCATCCCCCACGACGCGAGGTGCGACGTGAGGAACGACGACTGCATGCGGATGCCCGAGAAGCCGTGGCTGAAGAGCACGAGCGGATACGTGCCCGGCGCGGCCGCGGCGTCGCGCTTGCCGGGATAGCTGAACGTCGCGGGCACGTTCGCGGTGAGCAACTGCTTGATCGCGGCGGGCACGTAGTCGCGCACGTCGTAACTGATGGTGCCGGTCGTTCCGTCGACCGCCGGGTACCAGACCTCGACCTGGTTCCCCGCCGGCAGCGTGTAGGTCGTGACGCCGACGGGGTGCGGTCCGGCCTGCTCGTAGGCCTTGGCCGCGACGGCGGCGGCGACGGTCGTCGAGGTGTTACGGCCTCGCGACGCGTTCGGCTTCGAACCCGAGCTGCTGCAGGCGCCGAGTGCGCACGACGCGACGGCCAAGAGACACACGATGCGGCGCATCGCGGGAGTCTCGCAGGGAGAGGTGTGCGGTCGCGCTCATGGGGCTACCGTTTCTTCCGGCAGGCATGGATGCACGGCTGCGGGGCGGTAATGGAAGCAGCACTCATCATCGGCGCGGTAGTGGTCGTCGTGGTCGCGGTCTCGGTCGCGGGTGTCGCGATGTACGGCGTGCCCGCACTCGGCATCGCGCCGTCGGAGCTCCACTTCGGTCACCGCGCGAAGCGCGCGGTCGCCGCGAGCTCGGCAGCCGTCGTTCTCGTTGCGGGGGGCGCGGCGTTCGTCGTGCACCGCAGCCCGGTTCGTCCCGACACGCGCGTCGCCGCGGGTGCGACGACGTCGTCGTCTTCGTCATCGCGCGTCAACGACGACGCGGAGCCGTCGAGCACGGCGCAGCACAAGCGGAGCACGCGCTCGTCGTCGAGCCATCGGAAGTCCGGTTCGGCCACCACGAGTGCGGCGCGCTCGGGCTCGGCCACGACCTCCCGATCGTCGTCATCTTCGACGACGTCGCGCGGCACGACCTCGCAGGGCCATACACCGACGACCGTGCGGGGCCCGCACAAGCGCGGTTCCACGACCACGACGACGACGCGTCGCCGGACCACGACGACCACCCGTCCGCGGTCGCCGACGACGACACAAGCGCCGCCGCCGCCGACCACGACGACGACGGAACCTCCGACGACCACCACGCAACCGCCGGAGACGACGACCACGACGACGCCGGGTCCGCTCGTCGGTGACCTCAACTTCGACGGCATGGTCGGCTGCATCGACGAGAGCATCCTCATGCCCGAGCTGGGCGAGCTCGGTTCGCTGCTCGCGGGCGACATCAACCACGACGGCGCCGTGGACTCGTCGGATCTCGCGCTCCTGCAATCGAACTTCACCGGCGACGGGACGACGTGGGTGAACCCGCTCAACCCGTTGCAGAGCTGCCCGTCGTAACTGCGCCTACGACTTCGTCAGTACGAGCAGGAACTCCATCGTCCCGTTGTTGCCGACGGACGCGGGGCCGCCACTCGGATTGTCGATGCCGTAGTCGGAGAACGTGATCGTGGTGGAGCCGGTCACCTCGATCGTGTTGCCGGCGCGCTTCGCGGAGAGCGGGATCGTCACCGTCTTCGTCGTGCCGTGGAGCGTGAGCTTGCCGGTTGCCGACGGGGTGATCGTCGTGCTCGCCGAGGGAACGCTGCCGAGCTTGATCGGCGACGAGAGCGCGAACTTCGCCGTGGGGAAGTCGGCGGTGTCCATGATCCGGCCCTGGAACTGATCGTCGCGCTGGCTGCGATCGCTCGAGACCTTCGTCATGTCGACCGTGAAGCTCGCGCTCGGAACGCTCGTGCCCGACAGCGTCATCGACCCCGTGACGGCGCTCGTGCGTCCGACCGCCGTCGCGCTCTGACCGACCAGCGTCTCCTTCACGCGGTAGCCGGCCTGCGAGCCGCTCGTGATCTTCCACGTGCCGTCGAGCGACGTGAGCGTCGTCGTCGGCGTCGTCGAACCCGACGGCGCCGAGGTCGTGGTGGTGTCGTCGAGCGTGAAGGGCTTCGGAGCCGGGCCCTGAATGAAGTGGAAGTACACGAACGGCCCGCCGACGACCAGGACCAAGACGACGACGACCGCGACCAATGCCCACCGTTTCCAACCGTGCATGCGGGCATCCTTGCCGCCTCGCCTGGGAGTCGGCTGGCAGTCGACTCCGGACGGCCCGAGAGCCGGGTAGTGGCTCAGTTTGAGCTTGACGGATAGGCGGCGGTCGTCAGACTGTGCCGCATGCACCTGGACTGGCCGTCGATTCGACACGGCGTCGCGGTTGCGCTCGTCGTCGCAATCGGCGTCCCGCTGATGCTGCTCATCGGGAAGCTCTCCGTGACGATCGTCGGGTTCGGCTTGATACTCGTGTTCGTCGCGTGGACGTGGTTTCGATGGGCGTCGGAGCGACGCCGCGTAGGCTCAGACTGATGGTGAAGCGCACACGAGATGCTGACTGATCTGAACCAGAGGGCGAAGGCTCCGTGGTCCGTGTTCCAGGTCGCGGAACTGCTCGTCTGAGCGAGGCGTAGAGCGGGTAGTTGGCCGCTCATGCGCGATCGGTGGTTCCTCTTCCTCTTCGCGTCGCTGGTCTTCTTTCTCTTTCTCCTCGTCGTGGCACTTGTCCACCGACGGTGGTGGTTTACCGGCGTCGGGTTGCTCGGCGTGCTCACGGTAGGCATCCAGCTCTGGACCGTCGGCCGTCGTGAGCCCAAGTCAAACTGAGCCACTACCGAGAGCCGACCGAGCCACCCGATCCCTCTAGGCTCCGATCCATGGCGGTGGAGTCGGTCCAAGACGAGCCGGTGGCGTCGGGTGCGCAATCGACGGCGACGGCCGCGGCCGTGAACGCGCCCGCGAACGTGCCGGTCGTGCCGGAGACGAGCGGATACCGCGTCAAGAAGAAGCTGCTCGGCCCGCCGCTGTCGAGCGACGAGCTCGAGCATCAACGCCTCGGCAAGCCGACCGCGCTCGCGGTGTTCGCGTCCGACAACCTCTCGTCGTCGGCGTACGCGACCGAGGAGATCCTGCGCACGCTGATCCCGGTGATCGGCATCGCCGCGTTCGCGCTCGTCGTGCCGATCACGATCGCGCTGCTCATCGTGCTCGGGTTCCTGATCCTGTCCTACCGGCAGACGATCAAGGAGTACCCGAGCGCCGGCGGCGCGTACATCGTCACCAAGGACAACTTCGGCAAGACCCCTGCGCTCATCGCGGGCGTCTCACTGCTCACCGACTACATCCTCACGGTCGCGGTGTCGGTGGCCGCGGGCACGGCCGCGCTCGCGTCGGCGGCTCCGTCGATCGCGCGCTTCGAGGTCCCGATCGCCATCGCGTTCGTCGTGATCATCGCCTACGGCAACCTGCGCGGTGTGAAGGAGTCGGGCCGCGTGTTCGCGGTGCCGACGTACTTCTTCCTCCTCAACATGGTCGCGCTGCTCGCGATCGGTGTCGTCAGGCTCGCCACCGGTCACCTCCCCATCGACCACGCGCACCATGCGGGCGCGTTGACGTACGGGTCGAAGGGCAGCGGCCTGTTCCTCGGCGCGTCACTGTTCATCGTGCTGCGCGCGTTCGCGTCCGGCGGTGCCGCGGTCACCGGCGTCGAGGCGATCTCGAACGGCGTGCCCGCGTTCAAGGAGCCGGCGTGGAAGAACGCGCGCTCGACGCTCGTGATCATGGGATCGACGCTCGGCGTGATGTTCCTCGGCATCTCGGTGCTCGCCGCGCGCATGCACGTGACCGTGTTCGACAGCGGCACGCCGACCGTCATCTCGCAGATCGGCAAGTTCGTGTACGGGTCGGGCGCGGTCGCGCACGTCGCCTACCTGTCGCTGCAGGCGGGCACGCTGCTCATCCTCGTGCTCGCCGCGAACACGAGCTTCGCCGACTTCCCCCGGCTCGCGTCCTTCGCCGCGAGCGATCAGTTCATGCCCCGGCAGCTCACCAAGCGCGGGCACCGATTGGTGTTCTCGAACGGCATCCTCTCGCTCGCCGGCGTGAGCATCGTCGTGCTCCTCGCGACGGACGCGAAGGTGAGCCGGCTGATCCCGCTCTACGCGCTCGGTGTGTTCACGAGCTTCACGTTGTCGCAGGCGGGCATGGCTCGGCACCACATCCGGCGCCGGGAGCCGGGCTGGCGTGGCGGACTCTTCGTCAACGGGATGGGCGCGTTCCTGTCGTTCGTCGTCGCCGTGATCATCGCGGTCGCGAAGTTCGCCGAAGGCGCGTGGGTGATCATCCTGCTCGTCCCGATCCTCGTGGCGCTGCTGCTGCGGCTCAACCGGCAGTACCTCGACGAGGCGAGCGAGCTGCTCGAGGACGCGGCGCGCGCCGCAGAAGCGCCGATCCTGCGCCGGCACGTCGTGCTCGTGTTCATCGACACCATCGACCTCGCGTCGGCCCGCGCGTTGCAGTACGCGCGGACCCTCGCGCCCGACGAGCTGCGCGCCGTGCACTTCGCGATCGATATGCAACGCGCGAAGACGTTGCGCGACCAGTGGCTCGAGCTCGGCTTCTCGCGGTTCACGCTCGAGATCGTCGGGTGTCCCGACCGGCGCATCCAGCGCGCAGGTGTCGAGCTCGTCGCGGAAGTGCTCGCCGACGAGAAGACCGAGGTGAGCGTGCTGCTCCCGCGCATCCACCGCGAGCGCATCTGGCACAAGTTCCTGCACGACCGCACGGCGGACGCGCTCGCGTCGCAGATCGCCGACCTCCCGCACGCCAACGTCACCTTCGTGCCGTACCACCTCGGCCGGCACCAGCAGCACGAGATCGGCGAGGCGCTGCCGTCGGTCCCGCCCGACCGTGAGGTGCAGGAGCTCATCGACCGTCACGACGACGGCCCGACCCCGATCTCGCACGCGCGCCACCGTCAGCAGGTCACGTTGCACGGCAGCGTGCACGCGATCCGCATCCAGCCGCGCGGTGGCATCGCCACGATGGAGTGCCGCCTGCGCGATGCCAGCGGCGAGATCAGCATCGTGTTCCTCGGGCGCCGGCACATCGGCGGCATCGAACCGGGCACGATGATCGCGGTCACCGGCGCGGTCGGCCTGCGGCGCGGTCACCTCGAGATCGTCAACCCGTATTACACGCTCGAGGTGCCGGGCTCACCGGTCGTGGGCCAGTAACGCGACGCCGAGCTGGTCGGCGAGCGCGAGCGCGGACGTGCGCGCCTGCGGCGCGAACTCGAGACCGGTCGCCTCGTCGGGCAACGTGAGCACGAACCGTCCGACCTCGAGTCCCTCGGCCCAGATCGGCAGCTCGATCTGCGACGCGCGGCGCGCGGCCGCGTGGCCGTCGGTCGCGAGCGTCGGCGGAATCGACAGACCGGAGTGATTGAGACGCGGCAACGCGTCGAAGAACGGCGGCCGTTCGAACTCGGCGTCATCGAGCTCCAACAGCTCGATGAGCTCGCGCCGCGCGACGCGGATCAGGCGCCCGGGTCGCTCACCGCCCGCGGCGAGCTCGGTGAAGCGCGACACGCGTTCGAGGTTCGAGCGCGAGACCCGCGCCGCGTGCCGGTCGCGCCGGCCGCGCGTGACGATCTCGCCGATCGCAACGCCGACGATGAGCATGAGCACCGCGGTCTCGACGTCCTCGGCGCGGTTGATGCGCAGCGAGTAGTACGGCTTGGTGAAGAAGAGGTCGAACGCGATCGCGGCTTCGACGCCCGCAACGGCGCCGGTCAGACGGCTGCCGAAGGTGGCGGCGACCAGGATCACGACCGCCAGCAGCAGGGCGACGTCGGCCGCGGCGACGTGGGAACGGAGCGGGATACAGGTCGCGGCGACGCCGATCGGGAGCACGAGCGCGCTGGTCCAGGACGCGATCGGGTGGCCACCGTCGCGACGGTGCGGAATCGGACCGGGTAACTCGACGCCCACGAGCACAGTCTGACTTCCGATCCCCCGAGCCGACGAGCCCGCGAACGCAACCGGAAAATCGGTGAACCCTGCGGCCGTTGCCGCCGATAGAACCGGTGACGAGAAGACCTTCGGAGGTGTGCGGTGCTTCCGCCTTCAATCCACGAGTCCCAACAGGACGAGCTCGAGCACGAGACCTACCACTACCTCGGTTGGTCTCACGCCCGTATCGAGCGCACGGTCGAGCGGCTGCTCAGCAGCAGTCGACCCGGCGACATGACGACCGCGGGTGCCGCCCGTGAGATCGTCGCCGGCTTCGGCATGGCCGGACCGCCGGACGCCTTCTGGCAGACCCCGCTCGGCGTTCGCTGCTCCGACAACGGATCCCGACGCAGAACCAACGCGTAGCCCACGACCCCGCTCCCGGCGGGGTCGCTTCGTCTACGCGTTCACGGGGCGGTGCCGCGAGCGAGCCCGACCAGATCTAGTGGAACGCGTCGAGGCCGGCCTTGCCGCCGAGCTCGGGGCACTCCGCGGCGAACACGCCCCATGAGCACTCCCACCCGGCGACGATCCAGTCGTGCACCATCCAGATGTCGTTGAGCGCGATCTTCTGCCCACCTTCTTGCGCGCAGGCGGTCTTGCTCGTGCTCTCGGCGCCGATCACGAGCCCGCCCTTCATGCAGAGCCCGCCGTTGAACGTGTGCTGGTGCCAGCGGTCGTTCCCACCCGCGAAGCCCGTCGGCGGACCGCCCGGGTGGAACACGAGGTAGCTCAGACCGACGATCTTCGAGGTCGGCTTGGTGCCGTCGTAGAGCAGCTCCGAGGGCGCGGACGGGTTGAACGAGGCCACGAGGGACGTGTTCGTGAAGTGCGCGCCGATGCACGGCACGTAGACCGTCGACTCCCGGTAGCCCGCAGCCTGCGCGCTGGCGACGGTCGGGTACTTCACCGCGACCGCGCGCGCGTCGACCTGCTCCTGCTCGAGCGAGACTCGTGTCGACTCGCTCAGCGGGACCTGCGGGTACGGACCGCGGTGGAAGTGGCCGGATCCGTCGAGGACCTGGCCCTCCGACGCGGGCGGGCCTGCCTTCTCGCAGGGCGTCTTGCCGGTCAGCGTGCTCGCGGCGCTCACCGGGGTCGCCGACGAAGCGGTCTTCGTCTTCGTCGTCGGCGACGACGACTTACTACTGCTGCTGCACGCGCCGAGCACGAGCACGAGCGTGAGCGCGAGCACCGCGCCGCCCGTGAGTCTCGACCGCCGAAGCGTGGACGTCTCGAGCACGGCCATGGTGGTCCCCCAGGTGCGACCGGCGAGTTGGCGTCATCCTACGACCGGTCCCGACCTACTCCAGATCGGTCTCGGTCGGCTCGGCCAGCGGCGGGAGCGCCTCGCCGGGCTCGAGGGCCGTGCCGTCCCAGTCGAACCAACGCCCGCCGAGGTTCGTGATCGGAGCCGGCTCGCGCAGACCGGCCCAATCGGTCAGCTGTCCGAGGACGCCGCCGTGCGTGACGATCAGCACGGGGCCCTCGACCGTGGCGGCATCGATCGCGGCGATGGCCGCGAGCACGCGGTCGACGAGCGCGGCGTCGGTCTCCCCGCCGGGCGGACCCGGGAGATCACCCCGCCGCCACGCCGCGCGCTCCTCCGGCCAGCGCGTGCGGATCTCCTCACCGGTCAGCCCCTGCCACTCGCCGCCGAACCGTTCTCGCAGCGCGCGCTCCGGTTGCGCGGGCGGAGCGCCGAGCGCCTCGCTCAGCAGGGTCGCCGTGCGGGCGGCCCGCACGAGGTCGGAGCAATGGACCGCCGGGAACCGGTGCCCGTCGGCGTGCAGCTCGACGCCGCGTGCCCGGGCCTGGGCCTCCCCACGGGGCGTGAGCGCGATGTCGATCCAGCCCTGCCAGCGGCCCTCGCGGTTCCACTCGGACTCGCCGTGACGCACGATCAGGAGGCGACGCACGGCGGGAAGTGAAGCATGGAGTGGGGTGCGCGGTCGGTCCCGGAAGTCCGCGTCACCGTCGTGCCGGGACGAGCAAGCACACGACCGGGTTGCCGATCGGCCCGGTTGACCGGCCCGGAACACGTGTTGACCGGTTGGTCTAGTTTTGGTCGCACGCCGTAGAGGCGAGCCGTCTCCGGGAGGAACCATGCCGAACGCCGTGATCGTCGATGCCGTCCGCACGCCCCTTGGCCGGCGCAACGGGAAGCTCAAGGGCGTGCACCCAGTCGACCTCGCGGCGCACACGCTGCGGGCGCTCGCCGAGCGCAACGATCTCGACACCGCGCTCGTCGAGGACGTGATCATGGGCTGCGTGATGCAGGTCGGCGATCAGGCCGTGAACATCGGCCGCAACGCCGCGCTCGCCGCGGGCTTCCCCGAGTCGGTGGTCGGCACGTCGATCGACCGCCAGTGCGGATCGTCCCAGCAGGCCGCGCACTTCGCGGCGCAGGGCGTCATCGCCGGCGCCTACGACGTCGTGATCGCGGCGGGCGTCGAGAACATGTCGCGCGTGCCGATGGGTGCGTCGTTCCTTCCGGGCAGCATGCCGTTCGGTCCCGAGATGCTCGCCCGCTACCCGCACCTCGTGCCCCAGGGCATCTCGGCCGAGCTCATCGCCGAGCGGTGGGGCATCACGCGTGAGCAGAACGACGCGTTCTCCGCGCAGTCGCACCAGCGCGCGGCGCGGGCGACGGCGGAGGGTCGCTTCGACCGTGAGATCGTGCCGATCGACGTCACGACCGAGGCGGGCAGCGAGCGCTTCGCGACCGACGAGGGCATCCGTCCCGACTCGTCGGTGGAGACGCTCGCCAAGCTCAAGCCCGCGTTCAAGGAAGACGGCGTGATCACGGCCGGCAACTCGTCGCAGATCACCGACGGCGCGGCCGCGGTGCTGATCATGACCGAGGAGAAGGCGGCGCAGCTCGGGCTGAAGCCGCGAGCGCGCTTCCACACGTTCGCGCTCGCGGGCGTCGACCCGGTGACGATGCTCACGGGTCCGATCCCGGCGACGACGAAGGTGCTCGAGCGGGCGAAGATGAAGATCGACGACATCGACCTCGTCGAGATCAACGAGGCGTTCGCGCCGGTCGTGCTCTCGTGGGAGAAGGAGCACCACCCGGACATGGAGAAGGTGAACGTCAACGGCGGCGCCATCGCCATCGGTCACCCGCTCGGTTGCTCCGGCGCGCGCCTCATGGCGACGCTGCTCTGCGAGCTCGAGCGCAGCGGCGGCCGCTACGGCCTGCAGACCATGTGCGAGGGCGGCGGCATGGCGAACGCCACGATCATCGAGCGGCTGTAGTTCTCGGTCGGGCCCGCTCGAAGCGTCGGTCGTACACTCGAAGCGTCATGTTCGAGCTGTGGACGATCGCCCGGTTCGGGATCGCGCTCGTCGCCGCGCTGGTGCTGTACCTCATCGGCGCGGCCTTGGTGCGCAACTTCAACGCCGAGCCGCCGCCGGACGAGCCCGACGTGGCGACCCTCGAAGACGTCGACTACCGGTTCCGGTGCATCGTGTGCGGCGCGCAGGTCGTGATGTACACGGCGCAGGGCGGCGAGGTGCCCGACCCGCCCCGCCACTGCCGGGAACCAATGGTCCTCATGGCCCCGGTCGACGACACGGGACGGCAGTCCTGAGGACGGCGTTGTCCACAGCTGTGGACAACGCTGGGGACGAATGACAGGCGTGTAATCCCCGGCCGAGTCTCACAAGATGAAGCTGGCGGCGACGTTGATCGTCATCGCGAGGATCACCGCGCCGAACAGGTACGCGAGCAGCGAGTGCCGCAGCACGAGCCTGCGCATGCGGTTGGTCGTGAGATCGGTGTCGGCGACCTGGAACGTCATCCCGATCGTGAACGCGAGATACGCGAAGTCGTGGTAGTCGGGCGCGTCGTCGCTGTTGAAGTCGATGCCGCCGGTCGCCGGTGTGTAGTACGTGTGCGCGTAGCGCAGCGTGAAGACGGTCTGCACGAGGAACCACGACGCCGCGACCGTGAGGATGGCCGCCGCCGTGAGCACGACGCGTCGCATGCCCGATGTCCCCGACGCTTCCGCGAGGGTGACGCCCACGCCGACGAGGCTCACGACGCTCGCACCGTTCACGAGCACGTGCGCGGTCGCGCGACTGCTGTCTTCGCGCAATGCGATCTCGGACGTCTCGTCGCCGTTCAAGCGCCAGATGCGCCACCACGTGCGACCGACGAAGCAGCTCGCGGCGACGATCCAACCCGCGAGCACCGTGACCTCCCACGGCGCGAACGCGACGAGCGCTCCCGACACGACCGCACCGATGACCGCGCAGAGCAGGACGCGCGCGACCTCCGATGGCGGAGTCGTCGAGTCGCGATCGAGCACGAACGTGCCGCGGCGTTCGACGCGCTCAGCGATACGTCGTCGCGAGCGCGAAGCCGCCGGTGATCAGCACCAGCCCGAGGATGAGATAGCGGTTCTCCGTGTTACCGGGCAGCGCCTGCAGGTAGTTGGCGAGCACGACCACGAGGCCCGTGAGCATGAGCACGCACAACGCGACCGGCACCCACAGCGGACTCGGCGGCGCCTTCTTCGGCGGTGGCGGGGTGTAGCGCGAGCGCTTGCTCTTCGAGACCGGCACGGCGGTCAGCGTACAGCGGCGCCGAAACGGCGGGCCGGAGCGCTCGGGGCGGCCGGTAACGTGGACCCGTGGACGCCCGCATCCTCGTCGTCGACAACTACGACAGCTTCGTCTACAACCTCGTGCAGTATCTCGGTGAGCTCGGCGCGACACCGATCGTGCACCGCCACGACGAGGTCACGCTCGACCAGATGATCGACCTCGCCCCCGACGGCGTGCTCATCTCGCCGGGACCCGGACGCCCGGAGGACGCAGGGCTCTCGAACGACGCGATCGACTGCTTCGCAAAGCGCGGTGTGCCCGTGCTCGGCGTGTGCCTCGGCATGCAGTGCATCGGCCAGCTGTACGGCGGCGAGGTCGTGCGCGCGCCGCGCGTCATGCACGGCAAGACGTCGACCATCAGTCATCACGGCGCGGGTGTGCTCGAGGGACTGCCGAACCCGTTCACCGCGACGCGCTACCACTCCCTCGTCGTCGAGCGCGATTCGATGCCGGCGGTGCTCGAGATCACGGCAGAGTCGGAGGACGGGTTGGTGATGGCGGTGCGCCATCGCGAGCTGCCGGTCGAGGGCGTGCAGTTCCACCCCGAGTCGATCCTCACGACCGGCGGCCACGATCTCCTCCGCAACTTCCTGCACGCGATCGACGCGCGCACGCCCGCCTCGTCGTAGGCGCGCCGAACGTTCCCGCCGGAGCGCGCGAGCGAAACGAGCGGCGCGGCCTCGGCCGGCGGCTGAGGTGTCAGGAGCATTGAGCGGAGCGCGCGCCACCAGGAAGCGCCGCGACCGCGCCGGTGACCTCGGCGAGGCCGTCGGTCACGAGCGACGCGAGTGCTTCACCGTCGAGCTGCGCGACCGGTGTCGGTGCGAGTCGCAGCGCGGCGAGCACGATGCCGCGGCGCTGACGGAACGATCCCTTGTACGCGGCCTGACGCGCGCGCCGCTCACCGTCGAGGGGAGCGCGTGTCGCGCAGCGGTCGTGCAGCGGGCACTGCTCACACCCCGGATCGCGCGGCGTGCAGACGAGCGCACCGAGGTCCATGAGCGCGAGCAGGCGCTCGCGACCCGCCAGTCGTCCACCGAGCGCGCGCATGCCCGCGTCGGCTTCACTCGGCGTCAGCAACCGTCCGTGCACCCGCTCGACGACGCGCCGGATGTTCGTGTCGAGCGCGACGGTGTCGGCGTCGTCGGCTTCCGCTGTGATCGCGCCCGCGGTGTACCGGCCGATGCCGGGCAGCACCGAGAGGTCCGCGGGCCATCCGTGCTCGGCGACGTAGGTCGCCGTCTCCCACAAGCGGCGTGCGCGGCGCGGGTAGCCGAGCCGGCCCCACGCGGCGATGAGCGCGCCGGGACCCGCGGCGGCCGCGGTGTCCACGTCGGGAAACTGCGCCATGAACGCGTCCCACACCTGCACGACGCGCGACACCTGCGTCTGCTGCAGCATCACCTCGGCGACGAGCACGGCCCAGCGGTCGCGCGTCGCGCGCCACGGCAACGCGTGACGTCCGTTCGTCGCGTACCAACGCGCGAGGGGTGCCGTCGCCACGCGCGTCAGGTCGTGGTGGTCGTGCCGCCGGACGTCGTCGTGGTCGACTCGCCGACCGTGAGCACGATCGTCGTGCCCTTCTTCTGCTGCGTGCCGCCCTGCGGATCCTGGCTGATGACCTTGCCGACGTTTGCCGGCGTCGACGGCGTGTGCACGATGACGACGACGAAGCCCTGGTTCTCGAGGTCCGACTTCGCGGCGCCTTCACTCTGTCCGGTCACGTCGTCGACGGTGACCATCTGCGCACCGGTCGAGACGACGACCGTGACCCGGCTGCCCTTCGGCGCCGGTGTGTTCGGAGCCGGATTCGTCGAGATGACGCTGCCGGAAGGGACGGTGTCGGACGCGGCCTGGGTCTGGAAGACGATGAAGCCCGCGTGTTGAAGCTGCGAGAACGCAGTGTTCACGGGCTCGTTGAGCACGTTCGGGACCGGCACCGGCTGCGGACCCGACGAGACGACGAGCTTCACCGCGAAGCCGCGACCGACCGACGTGCCCGAGGCCGGATCGGTGCGGATGATCGTGTTGACCGGCACCGAGTCGCTCGCTTCTTGCGAGACGCTGCCGACCTTCAGACCGTCGGACTTGAGCACGTTGGTCGCGTCGGGAACCGTGCGCCCCGACAGGTCGGGCACCTTGATCTCGCCGCTGCCCTTGCTCACGGTGAGCGTGACCGTCGAACCCTTCTTCGCGCGCGTGCCGCCGTTCGGGTCCTGGCTGATCACCTGGTTCACCGGCTTCGTCGCGTTCGTCACGAGCGTGACCTTCACCGCGAAGCCGTCGTCGGTGAGCGTCTGGCGCGCTTGCGTCTGCGAGACCTTGGTGACATCGGGAACCTCGAGCGTTCCCGAGTTCTTGCCGTTCACCGTCGCGAGCAGGAGGATCCCGCCGACCACGAGCACGAGCAGGAGCAGCACGACCGCCGTCGTGAAGAGGCGGGCGGCGCGGCTGCGGCCGGGGGGACGCGGCCGGGTCGCGGCGGCAACGGGTGCGACGCGCGGCGCGGCCTGCGTCGCGTCGGCGGCCGCGACCGCGGCGCCGGTCGGCTGCGGGGGAGTCGTCGCGATCATCGCGGTGACGGGTGTGCTCGCGAGCGGGCGCCCGCGCCGGAAGCGCAGGAGGTCGGCGCGCAGCTCGTCGGCCGATTGGTAGCGCTGGTCGGCGTCCTTCGCCATCGCGGCGAGGACGATCTGCTCGAACGCGGGCGGGACCGCCTGGTTGCGCGCGGACGGCGGGATCGGCTCTTCGCGCACGTGCTTCAGCGCGACCGCGAGGGGCGCTTCGCCGCTGAACGGCGCGAGCCCCGTGACCATCTCGTAGAGCACGACGCCGAGCGAGTACACGTCGCTGCGGCCGTCGACCGCGAGTCCCTGGGCCTGCTCGGGTGAGAAGTACGTCGCGGTACCCATGACCGAGCCGGTCTGGGTGAGGTTCTCGCTCGTACCCGCGCGCGCGATGCCGAAGTCGGTGACCTTCACGGTTCCCGTCGGTGTGATGAGCACGTTGCCGGGCTTCACGTCGCGGTGCACGACGCCGTTCTGGTGCGCGAACGACAACGCGGCCGCGATCTCGATCGCGATGTCGGCCGCGCGCTGCGCCTCGAGCGGGCCTTCCGCGCGCATGAGGTCGCGCAGCGAGCGCCCCTCGACGTACTCCATCACGATGAAGTAGTTGCCGCCGTCCTGACCCCAGTCGTAGATCGCGACGATGTTCGGGTGATTGAGGTTCGCGGCGGCCTGCGCTTCGCGGCGGAACCGCTCGACGAACGTCTGCTCGCGCGCGTACTCGGGGTGCAGCACCTTGAGCGCGACCGGCCGGTCGAGGAGCTGGTCGCGCGCGAGGTAGACCTCGGCCATCCCGCCCTGGGCGATCTCGCGTTGGATCTCGTAGCGGTTGGTGAAGACGCGTCCGACCAGGGTCATTTCGGGCCGAACCCTAGTGGTGCGCCGTCGAGCCGCCGCGGTCGCTCGGGGGTGACGACGGCTCGTTCCTCAGCCATTTGCCGGGCCCTTCAGCAGTGCCGTCAGGAGCTGCGCGGCCACCGGTGCCGCGACGCGACCGCCGGTCGACTCGCTGTTCTTGTCGCCGCCGTGCTCGACGAGCACCGCGACCGCGTAGCGCGGTGCCTCGGCGGGCGCGAACGCGATGAACCACGTGTGCGGGTGCCCGTCGGGCACTTCTGCAGTGCCGGTCTTGCCCGCGACGGTGATGCCCGCGATGCGGGCCGCGGTGCCGGTGCCATGGGGATCGGCGACGACCGACTGCATGAACTGGTTGAGGATCGTCGCCGTCGCGGGTGTCATCGCGCGGCGCCAGACCTTCGGCGTGTAGCGGCGCACGACGGTGCCGTCGGAGGCACGGATCTCGCTCATCACGTGCGGCACCATGATCTCGCCGCCGTCGGCGACGGACTCCGCGACGAGCGCCATCTCGAGTGGGGTGACCGCGACGGCGTCCTGGCCGATCGCGCTCTCCGCGAAGACCGGCATGTTGTCGCGAAAGGTTCCCGCCACGGGACCGACGCTGCTCGCGGCGCCGGGCGAGAGGTCGAGCGGCGGCGCGTCGCCGTTGATGCCGAACGGCAACGCGCCCTCCGCGAGCCGGTCGCCGAGGGTGAGGCCGATGCGCGCGAACGTCGTGTTGCACGACACGGTGAAGCTCTCCGCGAGCGTGCCGCCACAGCGCTCCCCGCCGAAGTTGGAGAGCGTGTGCGTCGTCTGCGGTAGCGGGAGCGTCGTGAGCTCGGGGAACGGTGTCTGCGGGTTGACGATGCCGTCGTCGAGCGCGATCGCGCTGGTGATCACCTTGTACGTCGACCCCGACGGATAGCGCTCGCGATACGCGCGCGGGAGGTCGGGCTTGATCGGGTTGGCCTCGAGCAGGTCGAAGTACTTCTGCACGAGCGTCGTGTTGTGGCTCGCGAGCGGCGTCGGATCGAACGTGGGGTTCGAGTACATCGCGACGATCCCGCCGGTCTTCACGTCGAGTACGACGACCGAGCCCCGCCTTCCGTTGAGTGCGGTCTGCGCGGTCTGCTGCGCGGTCTTCGAGAGCGTGAGGACGACCGTGCCCGTGTTCGTCTGCGGGTTCAGCAGGTCGGAGAGGCTGTGCGTCTGGAGCTTGATGTCGCGCCCGAGCAATTCGGAGTCGTACTGCTTCTCGACGCCGGTGTTGCCGATCGTGACCGACTGGTAGCCGACGATCTGCGAGAAGAGGGATCCCAGCGGGTACTGGCGCTGGTACTTGAGCTCGTCGTTGCTCCCGACCGAGCGCGCGAGCACCGCGCCGTCGGAGGACACGATGTTGCCGCGCGGGCGGACGAAGTCGGCGGTGACGACGCGCACGTTGTTCGGGTCGTGGTTGAGGCTGTTCGCGCGGACGAGCTGCAGGTAGGTCAGCTGGCCGCTGAGTGCGATGAACAGCAGCACGACGACGATGCCGACGCGACGGATGGCGCGGTTCATACCGCGACCACCGCGCGGGAGCGCTCGACGGCCTGGTCGCGCGCGTTCTCGTCCGACATGCGGAGAAGCAACGCGAGGATCACGAAGTTCGCGACGAGCGACGAACCGCCGTACGACACGAACGGCAGCGTGATGCCGGTGAGCGGGATGACGCGCGTGACGCCGCCGATGATGATGAACGTCTGCAGCCCGAGGATCGTCGTGAGTCCGGCTGCGAACAGCTTCGAGAACGGCCGGCTCGACTCGACCGCGATGCGGAAGCCGCTCCCGACGATCAGCAGGAAGCAGATGACGACCGCGAGCCCGCCGATGAGACCGAGCTCTTCGCCGATCGCAGCGAAGATGAAGTCGGTCGACGCGTACGGGATACGGCCCGGAATACCGAGCCCGATGCCCTTGCCGTACGCGCCCCCCGCCGCGAACGCGTACCACGACAAGATGATCTGGAAGCCCTTCGCGGAGTGGCGGTAGGGCCAGGGGTTCAACCAGCCCTGCACGCGGTCGCGCACGTGCCCGAAGAGGTGGAACGCCGTCACCGCGCCGACGCTGAACATCGCGAGCGAACCGACCAGGTATGCGCTGCGCTCGGTCGCCATGTAGAGCATCGCCGCGAACACCGCGAAGAACAGCAGCGACGAGCCGAGGTCGCGCTCGAACACGAGCACGAGGATCGACACCCCCCACACCGCGACGAGTGGGCCGAGGTGGCGGGCCGCGGGCAGGCGCATCCGCCCGACCGAGCGCGTACCGGCCGACAGCAGCTCGCGCTTCTGTGTGAGGTAGCCCGCGAAGAAGATGACCCACAGCACCTTCGCGGGCTCGCCGGGTTGGAAGTGCAGCGAGCCGAAGTGCGCCCAGATGCGCGCGCCGTTCACCGTGAGGCCGACGTGCGGGACCAGCGGCACGAGCAGCAACCCGAGCGCGAGGAACGCGAACGTGTACGTGTAGCGCTCGAGGCTGCGCACGTGCCGGATGAACAGCAACGTGAGGAAGAACGCACCGACGCCGACCGCGCTCCAGATGGACTGGATGCGCGCGAGATCGCGGTCGAGGCGCGCGATCGTCACGAACCCGATGCCGTTCAGCAACGCCGCGAGCGGCAGCAACGTGCCGTCGGCCCCGGGCGCGAGCCGGCGCACCGCGACGTGCGCGGCGACGTAGAGGCCGACGACGCCGACACCGAGTGCGGCGAGGTCGGGCGGCAGGCTCGGGCCCCGCGCGAGCGCAAGGAGGATGTAGCCGCCGATCGTCACGACGATCGCGAGGAATCCCAGGCCGAGCTCCGCGTTGCGGCGCTTGCGGCCGGTCGCCGTGATGCTGCTCACTGACCGCCCTTCGCCGTGGTCGGGGGGTTACGGCGTGTCGTCGTCGGGTGGGGCACCGTGGTCGTGGTGGTCGTCGTCGTGCTGGTCGAGCTCTCGAGGTTGGCGACGAAGTCCTGCGCGCGTTCGAGCGAACCCTTGCCCGAGCGGTTCACCTGGTCGACGGCGTCGGGCGTGAGCTTCGACTTCTCGAGGTCGGTGGTGGTTTCCACCGTCGGCTTCCATCCCAGGATTCCGCCGGGCACGCCGCGGTAGACCACGACGCGGTCTCCTCTGAAGGACACGAAGTACGTGTGGTGCGCGTACCAGTCGACTGCGCCGATGCCGCCACCGACGATGAGCAGGACGGGCAGGACGAACATGAGTGCGCCGCCGACGGAGCGCCACTTCGGGCGGCGCGGCTCCGATATGAAGACGTCGGGTGCCGTGCGCGGCGTCGGCGTGCGGGCGCGCGACCGCGCGGCGAGCGCCTCCGGATCGGGCGCGCCCGCGGGCGGCGCGTCGAGCACGTCGATCACGACGACCGTGATGTTGTCCTCGCCGCCCGCTTCGTTGGCCGCGTCGACGAGATGGTCGGCCGCGAGGCGCGGATCGGCGTCGAGCTGCGCGACGTGCGACACCTCGTCGTCGCCGAGCATCGTCGTGAGCCCGTCGGAGCAGATGATGATGCGATCGCCGGTGCGCGCGTCGAGCGTGTAGAGGTCGACGTCGACGTCGGGATCGACACCGATCGTGCGGGTGATGATCGACCGTTGCGGATGGACCTTCGCCTCTGCGGGCGTGAGCCGGCCTTCACGCACGAGCTCTTCGACGAGGCTGTGGTCCTCCGTGAGCTGCTCGAGCACGCCGTCCCGGACGCGGTACGCGCGCGAGTCGCCGACGTGGCCGATCAGGAACGTCGATTCACCGAGGATCTCGATCGCGGTGAGGGTCGTGCCCATGCCGAGCAGCGCGCGATCGGTCCCGGCCTTCTCGTACACCGAACGGTTGGCGCGCACGATCGCGGCGTCGAGCGCGTCGCCGCCGGCGACGGCCGCGCGCAGCGCCTCGAGCGCGGTCGCGCTCGCGACCTCACCACCCTGGTGACCGCCCATGCCGTCGGCGACGGCGTAGAGGGAGATCCGGTCGTCGACGAGGAAGCTGTCCTCGTTGCCGCTGCGGAGCTGCCCGACGTCGGAGCTCGCGCCGGCGTCGATCCTCAACGGGCGACCTCGAGCACGGTCTGGCCGATTTGAATCCGGTCACCCTTGCGCAAGGTGCGCGGCGCGGTGATCGTCGATCCGTCGACGAGCGTGCCGTTGGTCGAGCCGAGATCTTCGAGCAGGACCTCGCCGTTGCGTTCGTTCACGCGCGCGTGCACGTTCGACACGTAGGTGTCGTCGGGGAGCGACACGCCGCACCCCGCAGCCCGACCGATCGTGAGCTCGCCGTGGACCTCGAACGTCCGGCCGTTCGCGGCCTCGGGCTCGAGGACGACGAGGCGCCACGGTCGGCGGGGCGTGGGCTTCGCCTTGGCCGGTGCGGGGCGGGCCTCGACGGGCGCGGGAACGGGTGCCGGTGCGCCCCGCATCTCCGACACCACCGTCCACACCACGCGCGCGAGGAACAGATAGAGGAGCGCGAACAGGCAGAACTTCAGGATCGTGAGCACGCCGTCGGACACGGGCTCAGCTCTCCTCGAACCGGATCAGGGTGTTGCCGACGCCGATCTCGTCGCCGTCGCGTACCAGTTGTTCGGCGACCGGCGAGCCGTTCACGGTCGTGCCGTTGGTCGAGCCGAGGTCGACGACGACGTAGCCCTCGGGACTGCGGCGGAGCTGCGCGTGGTGGCGGGATACCTGCGGATCCGAGAGCGCGACCGCGCAGTCGGGCAGCCGCCCGATCGTGGCGTCCGTCTCACCGAGGGCGACGCGGCTGCCGTCGGCGAGCACGAGCGCGGCCGCCCAGCCGCCCTCGCCCTGCTCGATCACCGAGTCGACGCGCAGATCGCCGCGGCGGCGGGACGGCTCCTCGGTGAGGTCGACGACGACGGGTCCGACGAAGTGGTAGCGCTCGTCGCGCGCGTGCTCACGTGCCGCGTCGGCGAGCTCGCGCTCGAGCGCGTCGCGGAACGACGCGAACTGTTCGAAGTCCTCGGGCGAGAGGAAGACGGTGAAGTGATTCGGCGCGACGACACCGTGCACGCCGACCGTGCGGCCCGCGTCCAACTCCCGGACGATCCGGCGTCCGATCTCGAGCGGCTGCAACCCACTGCGAAACGCCTTGGTGAACGCGCCCTCGACGAGCCGCTCGAGGCGTCGCTCGAAGGCCTGGAGACCCATCGGATCGAGTGTAGGTGGCGACCTTTCTCGCGCCGGCGCACGTGGGGGAACGCGCGAACCTGCTGGTAATGTCCCTCGCTCAGCGCGCGAGTGGCGGAATTGGCAGACGCGCAGGATTCAGGTTCCTGTGCCCGCAAGGGCGTGGGGGTTCAAGTCCCCCCTCGCGCACGCAGCGGTTCCGCGCGCGCAACATCGGGGTACCGCGGTTTCGGTGCCGTCGGATCGCCCGGACCGTCACTGGTCACCGTTCGTCGTCGCGACCTACGCGCTGATCGTTCTCCTGCTCGGGAGCAACGTGACGACGCCGTTCTATCCGCTCTACGCGCGGATCTTCGGGCTGTCGCCGCTCGGCATCACGCTCCTCTTCGCGACCTACACGCTGCTCGTCGTGCCCGCGCTGCTGTTGCTCGGTCCGTTGTCCGACGCTCGCGGCCGGCGAGAGGTGCTCATCCCCGCGATCGTGCTCGCCATCGTCGCCGCGGTGTTCTTCGCGATCGCGAACGCGATCGTTTGGTTGTTCGCGGCGCAGGCCGTGCAGGCGTTCGCGCTCGGCGCGCTCCAGGGAACCGCGGCACCGACGCTCGTCGAGAACGATCCGGACGGCGACATCCGGCGAGCCTCCGCGATCGCGTCGGCCGGCACGACCGGAGGCGCGGCGCTCGGGCCACTCCTTGCGGGATTCCTCGTGCAGTACGCACCACTGCAACGGCGGTTGTCGTTCATCGTCGAGATCGCGTTGCTGCTCATCGCGCTCGTGCTCGTTCGGGCGCGGCTCCCGCGCCGGGAGCACCGGTCGTCGTGGCGACCGCGCCGGCCGAGCGTCCCGGCTCCGATCCGGCGTGCGTTTGCGATCGCGAGCGTGTCGGCGTTCGTCGCCTGGGCCGTCACCGGCCTGTTCGTCGCGCTCATCCCGTCGTTCATGGCGGACGTCTTGCACAACCACGACTTCGCGGTTGCCGGTTGCGTCGTGGCGTTGATGCTCGGCAGCTCCGCGGTCGTGCAGATCGCCGTCCGCCGCCTCCCGTCGCTGGCCGCGCAGATCGCGGGTCTCGTCGCGATGCTCGCGGGCGTCGTCTTCCTCTTCGTCGCGACCGTGACGTCGTCACTCGCACCACTGTTGATCGCGACCGTGCTGAGCGGCGCGGGCCAGGGCGGCGCGTTCATGGGCGCGCTCGGGGACGTGAACACGATCGCGCCGCCCGACCGCAAGGGCGACGTCGTCGCGACCTTCTACGTCGTCATCTACCTCGCGACCGCGCTTCCGGTCATCGGTGTCGGCGTGCTCGCGAACTCGATGGGTCTGCTCGACGCGGTGCGCATCTTCACCATCGTGATCGCGGCGATCTGCCTCGCGGGACTGGTCGCACTGACGGCCGAGGCGCGCCGCTCGGGTCGCGTGGAGTTGGTCGCCTCGGCGGCGAGCTAACCGAGCGGGGGAATCCAGTCGCCGTGCGCGGCGAGCAGCGCGTCGACAAGGTCGTGGATCTGCTCGACGTCGAGCTCGGCCGCGGTGTGCGGGTCGAGCATCGCAGCGTGGTACACGTGCTCGCGCCGGCCGGTGAGCGCGGCCTCGACGGTGAGCTCCTGCACGTTCACGTTCGTGCGGATCAGCGCGGCGAGCTGCGGCGGCAGCGCACCGATGCGCGTCGGCTGCACGCCGTTGCCGTCGACGAGACACGGCACCTCGACCGTGCACCCCGCGGGCAGGTCGTCGATCAGGGAGTCGTTGGGCACGTTGCCGTAGACGACGCGCGGCTTGCCGGTCTCGATGCTGCGGATGATCGTCGCCGCGTACTCGTAGCTCGGAGTGACCTCGAACGCCTCACCGCGCTCGAGTCGCTCACGCTCGGCGTCCCAGTCGGCGATCTGCTCGATGCAGCGGCGCGGGTACTCGTCGATCGGGACGTTGAATCGTTCGACGAGATCGGGCCGGTCGCGCTTCACGAACCACGGCACGTACTCGGCGAAGTGCTCGCTCGACTCGGTGACGAAGTAGCCGAAGCGGCGCAGGATCTCGTAGCGGACGCGGTTGTGGTCGGGGATGCGCCCCGACGCCGCGAGCTCCTGCAGCTGCGGGTAGAGGTCGACGCCGTCGCGCTCGAAACGCAGATAGAACGCCATGTGGTTGATGCCCGCGGCCACGTAGTCGATGTCGCGGTACGGGATGCCGAGGTCGAGCGAGAGCTCGAACGCGGTGCCCTGCACGCTGTGGCACAGCCCGACCGTTCGGATCGAACTGCCGCGCGAGATCGCGCGGCAGTTCATCGCCATCGGGTTCGTGTAGTTGAGGAACCAGACGTCGGGGCAGAGCTCCTCCATGTCGGCGCACATGGAGAGGAGCACCGGGATCGTGCGGAGGCCGCGCATGATGCCGCCGATACCGAGCGTGTCGCCGATGGTCTGGCGCAGACCGAACTGCTTCGGCACCTCGAAGTCGATCACGGTCGCGGGTTCGTAGCCTCCGACCTGGATCATGTTCATCGCGTAGTCGGCACCGTCGAGCGCGGCGCGCCGATCGGTCGTCGCGCGGATCTTCGCGGGTACGTCGAGCGCCTCGGTGACGCGGTGCGCGACGAGCTCCGACGTGGCGAGCCGTTCGCGATCGATGTCGAAGAGGACGATCTCGCTGTCGGCGAGCTCCGCGTGACCGAGGATGTCGCCGAGCAGATTGCGGGCGAACACCGTGCTGCCGGCGCCAACGAACGTGATCCGGGCCATGCGGCGCAGGCTAGGTGACGATCGCCTGTCCCGGCCCGCCGGTACTCTGCGACGCGTGATCGCGCGCCGTCGCCGCCGGCTGCTGAGCGCCGCGTTCGCGGTGGCGCTGCTCGCCGGCGCGTGCAGCGGCTCGTCGTCGCAAGGGTCGGCGCCGACGTCGGCGCGATCCGCGCCGACGACCGGACCGCGCGCCGCGTCCTGCGCGCCGGCGCGTCCCCATGCACCCGGCCAGTCCGGCCAGGCCTTCGACTTCGGCGGCACGCAGCGCACGTATCAGCTGTACGTCCCCAGCGCGTACGCGGGCACGACCGCGGTGCCGGTCGTGTTCGACTTCCACGGCTTCGGCTCCAACGCGCAGCAGCAGATCGTCTACGGCAACTTCGAGCCCCTCGCGAACCGTCACGACTTCATCGTCGTCGCGCCCGATGGGCAGGGCGCGATCAAGCACTTCAACCTCACCGGCGAGAAGGGCAAGCCGAGCGACATCGCGATGGTGCTCGCGCTCGTGAAGCACATCGAGGCGACGTTCTGTGTCGACACCGCGCGCGTCTACTCGACGGGGATGTCCGACGGCGGCGCGATGACGTCGATCCTCGCGTGCGTCGCGCCGCAGACGTTCGCCGCGTTCGGACCGGTCGCGGTGCAGCTGGCGCCGCCGGGATGCAACAACCACTCCGTGGCGATGATCGCGTTCCACGGCACGAAGGATCCGGTCGTGCCGTACGCGGGCGGCAAGGTCAACTGTTGCGGCGGCGCGATCCTCGGCTCGACACCGAAGGCGATGGCGAGCTGGGCCGCGCACGATCACTGCAACGCCGCGTTCACCGACACGAAGCTCGGCACCCAGGTGTCGCGACGCGCGTGGAAGGGCTGCGAGGGTACGAGCGAAGTCGTCCTCTACTCGATCATCGGAGGCGGTCACACGTGGCCGGGCGCGATCGCGATCCCGCGCCTCGGCCTGACCACCAAGCAGATCGACGCGAGCAGCACGATCTGGGACTTCTTCGCCGCGCATCCCTTGACGTCCGGCTGACGTGTTCGGCCTGCTGTTCCGCCTCTTCCGGTGGTTCTTCACGATGCTCGTGATCGTGTTCGTCCTCATCCAATTCGTGCCGTACCGGTTGAAGAATCCACCGGTCGTCGACGAACCGAAGTGGGACAGCGCGAAGACGCGAACGCTCGTCGTCGCGTCGTGTTACGACTGCCACAGCAACGAGACGAAGCGACACTGGTACACGCAGGTCGCGCCGTTCTCGTGGGTCGCGGCGAAGGAAGTGAACAAGGCGCGCACGGCCCTCGACTTCTCCGCGTGGGCCGAGTCGCCGCACGAGTCCGCGGGCGCGATCACGCAGACGGTCTCCGACGGCTCGATGCCGCCGGGGTGGTACCCGTGGTTCCACCACGAGGTGAAGCTGTCGAAGCAGGAGCGCGCCGACCTGATCGCCGGCCTGCAGCGCACCTTCGGCGCGCGTTGACCGCGCGGCCGGCGCGCCCCTACCCCGTCGTCATCCGCAGGGCTGGCGACCGAGCGGTGTCACCGGGGTCCACTCACGACGCAGCGCTTCGACCGTCTGCGACGTCGAGAAGGTGTTGACGCCGAAGCCGTCGTTCGGGCTCCTGATATGTCCGTTCGCCTCCTGCTGGCCGCGCAGCCACACGATCGGTGACGTGTACGGGTGGCCCGAGAGGTCCGGGTCGCTCGCGTTGCGCCAGCACGCGACGTACGGGTTGTAGCCGGCGGCGGTGATCGCGACGACCGCGACCGATGTGGAGTTCGGGTCGTCGCTGCCGAACGACTGCCATGCGCCCGTCGACTGCTGCCGGTCGGCGAGGAACGTGAGCGCGTCGCGCAACGTCGCGTCGTTCTTCGAGACCTTCGCTGCCGCGAGCGCCTGGATCGCGAGGCCGGTGGTGTCGATGTCGTCGTCGGTGCCGGTCGGGTCGCCGGCGAAGTTCCAACCTCCGTTGGCCTGCTGCGCGTCGCGGATGAACGCGAGGGTCTTCGCCGGAACCGAGCCGTGGGTCAGACGGAGTGCGATCGCCGCGTACAACGTCGCGTTGAACGCCCCGTAGGAGCCGTTCGCCTGCGCGCCGGCCTTGATGATCGCCTGGAGGTCGGCCTTCTTCTTGTCGTGATCGGGATTGAAGTTCGTCGTCGAGATTCCGAGCGGCTTCGCGTCGAGCACGACGAGCTTCGCCGCCTGGCCCGCGTCGATGCCGCTGTCGGCGAAGTCGTCGAGCGCGTGCAGCACGCCGACGCCGTTCGTCGTCGTGTCCTCGATCACGTGCAACGCCCTCTGCTTGTTCCACTTGGGCGTGGTCTGCGCGCTCTCGGCGATCGCGAGCACGGCGTCGGGTGTCTCGAACCCGGGGAAGCCCGCGGTCTCGAAGCTGCCATCGGCCAACTGCTGACCGCTGATCCACTGTGCGCCGCGCGAGGCGGCCTGCTTCGCGCGGACGTCGTGAAATCCGGTGAAGCGGAACGCGCCGAGCAACAGCACGGCGCAGAGCGCGCCGATCACGGCGCGCGGACGACGGAGACGTCGCATCATTTCCTCCTCGGCCCCGTACCTCGAGAGCCTGTTTTGTCGCTCGAAGGCGACTCGGTTGGGTTTACCGACGGTCGTCGGTGGAGCCGAGCGGGTGATCTGGCTCACACCGGCCGAACCGGTGATCACAGTTGCGGGTCAGCGTCGGGATCTCACCGAACTTCCCCCGCGGGCTCGGCGGGACCATAACAGGACGGGTCGCGTTCGCGCCCGGCCGCGCCCTTGCGCGCACCGGCGCGACCGCACGTGGGTACCTTGCGGCCAATGAACGAGCAAGAGGTCGAGAGCGAGCTCGCACTTCCCGCCGCGCGCGAGCTGCTCGAGAAGGAGTCGATGACGCGCCTGGCCTACAACGGTCCCGACGGATTCCCGCGCGTCGTGCCCGTCGGCTTCCTGTGGAACGGCGCGCAGGTCGTCGTGTGCACCGGGACGAACGCGCCGAAGGTGCGGGCACTCTCCGAACGGCCCGAGGTCGCGCTGACGATCGAGACGGGCAACACGCCGGGTGAAGCCAAGGCCTTGTTCATCCGAGGAACCGCGTCCGTCGACATCGTCGACGGCGTGGCCGAGGAGTACCTCGCGATGTCGACGAAGGGGATGGCCGAGACGCTCGGCGAGGATGGTCTCGCCGAGTTCGAACGCAACCTGCGCAACACGTACGAGCAGATGGCGCGCATCCGCATCGAGCCGCGATGGGCGCGGTGCTTCGACTTCGGCGCCGGTCGCCTGCCCGCCTTCCTCGCCGAGCTGGTCGCGCGCGCCGAACAGCAGAGCTGAGGACCTCGAAGCATCGCGGCACGGCGTCGCCGCCGCCGCCGGCTCCCGGATCGCCGGACCGCGCCCGCCGCGGCGGCGCTCGCGGCGCCGCAACCTCCGGCGATCCGTCGCCCGGTGTCCGCTTCGCGGACGGCGACCGATAGCGTCGCCGAGGTGCGCCGACTGCTCGTCGTTCCCATCGTGGTACTCGCGTTGGCTGCGAGCGCGTGCAGCACGCCCGTGTATACGAGCGGGCGCGCGGTGAGCGATCTGGAGACGAAGGCGGACCTCACGCACACCCAGGCGACGTGCATCGTCGCCGCGATCCGCAAGCACTTCGAGGTCGAGATCAAGGCCGCGCAGAAGGCGAACAACGGGAGCGCGATCCCGGCAGACGACCTGAAGCTCCAGATCGACGGCGCGCTCGCGGCGTTGAAGGAGCCGACCGGTACCGATCGGGCCGCGACCCGTACCGCGATCCTGCGCTGCGCGCCGAACGCATTGAGCTGACGCGGCGCTCTCGCCGGAACGCGCGGGTCGCGTTGCGGCCCGTCCGAGCCGGGCACCGAGGCGTCGGGGAGGTCGATGCTTGTGCGCCCGACCGGGATCAGCGCAGCTCGGACATCCGGAACAGCGCGTCGAGGGTGAGGCCATCGGCCGTGAGGTTGTCGCGGCCGCCGGACTCGCGGTCGATGACGCACACGACCCGCGCCAAGCGTGCGCCGCGGGCGCGCAGCTCGCGGGCCGCGTCGAGGACCGCGCCCGCGGAGGTGATCACGTCCTCGACGATCAGCACGTTGCGGCCGTCGATCTCGCCACCCTCCGCGAGCTTGCAGGTGCCGTAGGTCTTCGCCTGCTTGCGGACGAAGAGGGCGGGGACACCCGTTATCTGCGAGAGCATCGTGGCGATCGGGATGCCTCCGAGCTCGAGGCCGGCGAGGGCGTCGCAACCGGCCGGGACCGCGGACGCCATCGCCTCCGCGATCGCTCGGAGGAGGGCGGGCTCGGCCTCGAAGAGGTACTTGTCGAAGTACTCGTTGCTCACCACGCCGGAGCGGAGCGTGAACTCACCGGTGAGGTGCGAGGCGGCGTAGATGCGGTGAGCGAGCTCGGCGCGGTCCATGCGCCGGACGCTAGGTCGATGACGACCATCACACTCAACGTTGACCTGGCTACGTACGGTTTGTACCCTGCCGCTGGCAGGAGTTGGGGCGGACCGCGCCGGGGAGGAACCGGACCGGTCCGACCGGAAGAATGCTCGGCCGTCGACGGTGTGCTCGGGGGGGCTCGCCGTCCGGCCTTGCGACACGGGGAGGGCGCCGAGAGGCGCCCTCCCCGCCTTTGTCTTCCGGTCGCACTCGCTCCGCTCGCTGCCCCTGACGCGCGCCGGGAGTGAGTCGGGCGGGCCGCACCGCGATCCGCCGGTTCTTGCGGAGCCGACCGCGTCTCGTCACAGACCCAGCCGGGCCGCGAGGTCGCGGAGGTCGGAGGGCTCGAGCACCGAGCCCGCGAGGCTCCAGACGCCCTGGAACACAGGGTCGGGAGCGCCCATCCGAATGCCGCCGAGCATCTCGGTGCGGTCGTCGATGTTCATCGCCGGCAGCATCCGCGCCAGGCCCTTCGCGAGCTCCTGCGGCGGGATGGCGCCGACGATCGCCTGGTGGATCGTGAGCAGCTCCTCGAACGCGAGCTTGCGGTCGAGGATCGGCATGATCTCGCGCTCCTCGAGGTCCTGGTGCGCCAGGTAGTCCGACGTGAACGACGCGAGGTCGAGGTACAGCGTGTGCATGCGGCCGGCGAGCTCGAAGCCGGGCGCGTCGACCGACTCGATCGCGAGCGCGCGGACCGCGATCATGCGCGCCTCCAGCGCGGCGTGCTCGTCGGTGACGCGCGGCGCGAGGTCGGGCGCGACGCGCTCGAGCGCCGGCTGCACGTGCGCCTCTTCGTGCTCCGCGTGCATCACGAGCCAGTCGACGATCGTGCTCACGTGCTGCGCGAGGTCGGCGCGACCGCCGCAGTCGTTCGGGTCGACCCGACCGGCCGATCCGGTCAGCGCGAACAGCTCGCCGCGGATGCCCTTGTGGATGTCGCGGTAGAGGTCGTGCGAGACGAGGTCGAAGGTCTCGGCGGTAGCCTGACCGGTCACGGTCGGCTCGGTGATGGTCATGGGGTTCCCCTCCCGATCTGAGGGCGACCCCGGTGGCCGCCGTCGTGATGAGCTCATCGTGAGGGAAGCGCCGCGGGCTTGCTCCCAAAAGGCCCGTAGCGGAACGCTGAGAGATTGCTACGCGACCCTGAAGGAGGGGCAGGGGCCGTGATCGGAGCCGAGACCGTCGCCTTTTTGGAGGGTGGCTGCGCGCTCATCGTCGGGACGGTCGGTGGCGACGGCGAGCCCCGCGCCAACCGGGCCTTCGGGCTCACCGTGCTGCCGGGCGCGGCCGACGTCGCAGTCCGTGTGCTGCTCGACACGAATGATCCGGTGATCCGGGAAAATTTGGAGACGACCGGGCACATCGCGATCACCGCCGGCAACGTGCAGACCCTGCACTCGACCCAGCTCAAGGGGCGGGCCGTCGCGATCGAGGCGGGGACCGACGCGGATCGTGAGCGGGCGGCTCGCTACGTCCGAGAGTTTGCCGACGACGTGGTCGCGGTCGATCGGACGCCGCGCGAGCTCATCGCGCGCATGATGCCGCCCGATGTGTTCGCGGTCACCGTCGCGGTCGCGGAGCTCTACGACCAGACTCCGGGACCGGGCGCGGGCGGCCGACTCGAAACGGCCCTGCCGTGAGTCCCGCGGATCCCGTCGAGGCGGCGCGCGACTACCGCGGCATCGACATCGGCCCGCGCGATCTGGGCCCCTGCTACGAGGGCGCGATTCCCGCGATCGTCGCCACCGCCGCCGCCGACGGCACACCGAACATCACGTACCTGTCGAAGGTGCACCTCGTCGACGACGAACGGGTCGCGTTGTCGAACCAGTTCTTCTCGAAGACCGCACGCAACCTCGCGGAGAACCCGCGGGCGAGCCTCCTCGTGACGCACCCGACGACCGGCGACCAGTTCCGGCTGACCCTGTGCTTCGAGCGCACCGAGCGGCGGGGCCCGGTGTTCGAGCGGCTGCGCGGCGACGTCGACGCGGTCGCCGCGATGACGGGCATGCAGGATGTGTTCAAGCTGCGCGCCGCCGACGTCTATCGCGTGCTGCTCGTCGAGCAGGTACTCACCCCGGTTCACTTCGACGGCCGCGCGATACCAGGTGACACGCCGCCACCCGACCTGCGCGCGTCGTCGGCGAACCTCGCGGTGCTCACCGCACGGCTCAGCCGTTGCGGCGACCTCGACACCCTTGTGAGCGTCGCGCTCGAAGGTCTCGCCGAGCTGCTCGGCTACGACGAGACGGTGTTGCTCCTCCTCGACGAGCGGGGCGAGCGGCTCTACACGATCGCCAGCCGCGGCTTCGACGCCGAGGGCGTCGGTTCGGAGGTCGCCGTCGGCGACGGCGTGATCGGCATGGCCGCCGAGCGCTGCGCGCCGATGCGCGTCGGCAACCTCCACCAGATGAGCAAGTACTCGAACCGCGTGCGCCGTACCTACGAGGAACAGGGCATCGTCGCGCCCGGTCGCGAGATCGCCGTTCCCGAGCGCGACGAGACCGAGAGCCGCATCGCCGTTCCCGCGATGGTGCTCGGCCAGCTCGTCGCGGTGCTCGCGGCGGAGAGCCCGCATCAGGCCGCGTTCAGCGAGCACGACGAGGCGATCCTCAGCGTCGTCGCCGGCATCGTCGCGAGCGCGATCGAGATCGACGGCGCGCAGGAGCGCGCGGAGTCGGCGGCCGCGGTCGCGGTGCCGGTCGCGCATCACATCGAGCCGGTGGCGTCGGAAGCACCCGTGCGCGTCCGTTTCTTCGACATCGACGGCAGCATGTTCCTCGACGGCGACTACCTCATCAAAGGCGTCGCCGGTCGGATCCTGTGGGTGCTGCTCTCGCACTACACGCGCGACGGGCGCGACGAGTTCACCAACAAGGAAGTGCGGCTCGAGCTCGCGGGCGAGCTTCCCGACTTCCGCGACAATCTCGAGAGCCGGCTCATCCTCCTGAAGCGCCGGCTCGACGAGCGCGCCGCGCCGATCCGCATCGAGAAGACCGGCCGCGCGCGGTTCCGTGTCGTCGTGGATGGCGCGGTGGCGCTCGAAGCGGTTACGGCGTCGGAGGACTGACCGCCGCGTCGCGCACGACGATCCACGCGACCTCGCCGGCGGTCTGATGGCCGGGGATCGTGCAGTACAGGAGATACCGGCCGGGCCGCAGCGTGACCGTCGTCTTCACCGTGTACGGCGAGCGCTTCCCGCGCGGGATCGAACCTCGGAAGTCCGGCACGCCTCGGAGCACGAGGTTGTGTGTGAAGTAGTAGTGGATCGTGAACTGCACGCGGCCCGCGGGCAGCACGACGCGCTGCGGGCCGTCGCCGGTCTGCCGACCCGGGAACCTGATGCTCAGGGTGCCGGCGACGCCGTCGTCGACGGTGACGTGCGTGACGGGACCCGTGGTCGTCACGTGTTGTGCGCGCGTCGGCCGCGGTCTGGCGATCACACCGATCACGCCGAGGACGACGAGGACCGCGAGCAGGGTCGCGAGCGACGTGCGCATCCGGCGGGCTCGCCGCCGGCGGGCGAGTCTCGCCTCGACGCGTTGCTCCCCGTTGGTGATCGGCACGACACGGAGGTGCGTGAGACCGTCGCGCCACGCCTGATCGATGTCGTCGGGCTCGAGATCGATCATCGGATCGCTCCTGGGCTCGGGGCCCGCTCGTCGAGCACGGCGCGCAGCGCGGCGCGGGCGCGGTGGAGCGCGGCCTTCACGGTTCCGCTCGGGATCGCGAGCTCCTGCGCGATCTCGTCGACCGATCGATCGAGGAAGTAGAAGAGGACGACGATCTTGCGTTGGCGACCGTCGAGCCCGGCCAGCGCGGCCCGGACGTCGAGCGACAACGCGACGTCCGGCATCTCGGTGTCGGAGGCGGTGCGCGCCTGCACCCGCTCGCGAGCGGCGCGCTCGCTGCGACGGCGCCGGTAGGAATCGCGCGCCGCGTTGAACGCGACGACGCGGATCCACGCGCCGAGGGTCTCGATCTCCTTGCCCTTCGCGAGACGTTCGCAGGCCCGCGCGCAGGCCTCGTCGACCGCGTCGCGGGCGCGGTCCTCGCTGCCGGTCACGAGCCGCAGAGCGGTCACGAGCTTCGGGTAGTCGAAGCGGAAGAAGTCTTCGAAGCGACGATCGCGGAGATCCCACCGGCCCACGTTCACGACCGTACTGACGCACCGACGGCCACCCCGGTTGCAAGAACCTCTGGCCGGGCCCGCGCGCTGCGAGCCCGACCAGCAAGCTCAGTCGTCGTTGGTGATGATGCCGGCGGCCGTGGCCTTCGCGAGGCCGGCGTTGGTGGGAAGCGAGAGCACGAGCGAGAGCTTCTCGTTCGGCTCCCGCACGGTGTCACCGACGACCGGAACCGTCACCGTCTTCGTCTTCTCACCGGGCGCGAAGGTCACCGTGCCGGTGCGGGCGGTGTAGTCGCCGGGCGCGGTCGCGGTGCCGTCCTTCGTCGCGTACGCGACGGTCACCGTGCTCGGCGTCGGACCCACGAGCTTGATCTTGAACGCCACGTTCACGGTGCCCGAGTCGGGCTCGGTCACATTCGTGTTGGCGACCGACAGCAGCGTGTTGGCCGTGCCGGTGTAGGCGACGATCGCCCAGCCGTTGAGGTTCTCGCCGACGCCGACGACGCGATCGTCGGGCAGCACACCGACGGCCTCGATCTGCTCGTTCTGCACTGCGAGCGTGTTGGTGACGACGAGCCCGTCACCGCTGAACGAGGTGTCGAGCGTGCCGTTCCAGTTGAGCCGAACGGTCGCGAAGTCCATGCCTCCCGGGGGGTTCGTGAAGCCGCCGAGCACGATCTTGCCGTCGGCCGCGAGCGCGACGTCGAGCGCACGGTCGTTCGCCGTGCCACTGATGTTGACGACGACGCGGCCGCCGGTGCCGAATGACGCGTCGGGCGCGCCGGTGGTCGTGAACCGAGCCGCGGCGAAGTCGCTGTCGGGGTGGCCGGTCTGCGTCGCGTAGCCCGCGACGACGACCTTGCCGTTGTCCTGCAGCGCCATGTGGAAGCCCGCGCCGCCGACGCCGATCGTCGCGGTCGCGACGCCGTCGCCGTCCCACTTCGGGTCGAGCGCACCCTGCTTGGTGAACCGCGCGGTCGCGAACGCGGTACCGGCCGTTCCCGCGAGCACGATCTTGCCGTCCTTCTGGACTGCGAGGTCACGCACCGAGTCGAACGTGCTGATCTCCGTCGTCGGGACCTCGGCCTTGCCGTCGCCGCTGAACGCGTGGTCGAGCGCACCGCTGTTGTCGAGCGCGAGCAGGGTCCACTCGTTCGCGAAGTTGCCGCCGTCGTCTTGCGATGCGGCGACGAAGATGCGGTTGCCGCTCACCGCGATCGTGCCGGCGCGGTCGTGGTTGCCCATGTCGACGGTCGCGATGCCGTCGCCACCTCCGAACGTTGCGTCGGGCACACCCTTCGCGGTGAGCCGGAGCACGGCGACGTCGGCCTCGTCGCTGCTGTCGACGCTCGTGCCGTAGCCGCTCACGAGGATGCGGCCCGTGGCGTCCACCGCGACGCCACGAACGACCTCGTTGCCGGGTGCGGTGTTGACGATGGCGATGCCCCCGTTGCCGAAGTTCGAGTCGAGCTCGCCCGCGAGCGTGTAGCGGGCGACGTAGGTCCCGACCTTCGACGGCGTGCCGTCGTCGAAGGCGCCGGTTCCGGCGACGACGGTCATCCCGTCGGGCTGCACCGCGACCGCGGTTGCGTTCACAGGCCCGCCGGTGGCGGTCGCGATGCCGTCACCGGAGAAGCCGGGATCGAGGTCGCCGGTGGCGGCCGACGCGGTCGTCGCGAGCGCGATCGACCCGACGAGTCCGCAACACAAGACGCGGAAGACCAATGAGGACGAGCGATGGAACATGACCCACCTTCCTGGACGATGACTGACTGGTGTCCGTCGATGATGAGGGACATGCCATCGCGGCGCGCTTGAAAGACCCTTCAAGAACGCGTGAATCGTCGGAACCGTGCTTGTTGTCGCGCTCGCTGCCGGGCCGGGATACCCGGCTCCGCGGACGCTCGCTGCTCGGCGTCAGCCGGGCTGCCGGCCGGAGCGCGCGAGCACGTCGGACCACGGATCGTCCGTGACCGGCGTGTCGCGTACGCCGGGCCAGTCGTGCGTGTGGTCGCGCAGACGCGCACACAGGTCGCGAGGCGGGTCGAAGGAGACGCCGAGCCCGCGACAGACGTCGTGCGCGTGCAGGATCAGCTCGAGGCCGCCGCGTGCGGCGAAGTCTTGCGGGATCCCGGTCGGGCCCGCGCCGAAGATGATGGCGCGCGCGTCGGCCGGCGCCGCCGCGACCACGGCCGACAGCATCGTGCACACCGCCGACAGGCCGTTCACGAGATCACGAGGCGACGCGCCGGGCAGCGCGTGCAGCTCCGTGAACGGCGGATACACGTCGTCGCGACGCGCGGCGAGGAACAACGCGTAGGAGAACACGCAGTCGATCGTGTGGTCGGCCGTCGTGAAGCAGCTCCACTCGAGCGCGCCGGCCGGCGCGGACCAGTCGTGATCGAGGCCCGCGGTCCACGCCGCGATCACTTGCGCGCTGAGCTCGGCGAAGTCGTCCGGCGTGAACGGCCCGCCACCGAGCGGCATCAGACGATCCGCGTGTCGCGCGCGCCCCAGTACCGATCGCGCAACAACCGCTTGTAGAGCTTGCCCGTCTCCTGACGCGGCAGCTCGCGCTCGAAGTCGACCGTGCGCGGGCACTTGTAGTGCGCGAGGTGCTCGCGGCAGTACTCGAGCAGCTCGCGTTCGAGGTCGGGACCGACCGAGTCCCAATCGATCGGCTGGACGACCGCCTTCACTTCTTCGCCCATCTCCTCGTTCGGCACGCCGAACACCGCGACGTCGAACACCTTCGGATGGTCGACGAGCAGGTTCTCCGCCTCCTGCGGATAGATGTTCACGCCGCCCGACACGATCATGAACGTCTTGCGGTCGGTGAGGTAGAGGTAGCCGTCGGCGTCGAGGTAGCCCATGTCGCCGACCGTCGACCAGCCGCGGTCGTTGAACGAATCGCGTGTCTTCTCCTGGTCCTTGTGGTACTCGAAGCCACCGCGATTGGGCAGCGGCTCGAACCACACCACGCCGACCTCGCCGGGTGGCAACCGTTCGCCGGTGGTCTCGTCGACGATGTGGATCGG
>DATBAK010000072.1 GCA_036271555.1 Acidimicrobiia bacterium | reverse complement strand
GAGCCGGCCTCACGGGACGGCGCGCACTCCTGAGGAGCCCGCGATCCTCCACCCGCACCGGGCGACCGCGCCGCCGAGAACCGGAGCTCGACCGGCGGCAAAACCGCCTCCCACCTGCGGAGACGCGCCGCGGGCCCGGCTCGCGCCAGCGGATTCGGCCTCAGCCCGCGGCGCCCACGGGGAGCGAGGCGCAGGGCCCGGTCGGCGCCGCGAGCAGGGTGTATCCACCCGCCGGGGTACCGATCCGGATTCCCACGTAGTACGCCGAGGCCGTCCGCAGGAACTGGGTCGCGACCAGGTCGGCGATCGTGGTCCACGACCCGTTGAGCAGCTGATACGAGCGCTCGGCGGCCCGGATCGTCTTGAAGTCGTCGTCGCAGGCGGTGAGCTGGGCGGCCGTGACCGCCGGTCCGAGGCCGACGGGCTGGGTCGTCGCCGGGGCGACGAATCCGGGCCGGATCGAGCTCGTCGCCGCCGACGACGGCACCGCCGCCCGATGGGCGGAGCCGCCCGCGCCGCACCCGCCGACCAGGGCGGATGCCGCCAGCAGGGCGGCCAGAGAAGACGAGCGAAGGAGCGGGTGCCGGCCCATCGGCGGCCTCCTCGAGGATGGAAATCACGGACGCGAAAAGGGGCCCGGTTGCCCGGGCCCCTTTCCGTGAATCGGTCGATCAGACCATTCCGTGGGCGATGCCTACGGAGCGGTGTACGTGATCGGGAAGCCCGGCGTGGCGGTGCAGTTGCCGCCGCCCGTGGCCGTGATCGAGTAGCCGTTCCCGCCGCCGGTCGCGGCCGCCGTCAGGTCCGTCGGCGCAGCCTTGAGCAGGCCGGCACCGAGCAGCTGTGCGCTGCTGCCGTAGGCGTTCGGGGTCACGCTCGCGAAGTACGCGTCCTCGGCACTCTCGATCGTGTGCGCGCCCGCGGTGCAGGCCGCATTCTGGCTCGAGCCCTTCAGACCGCCGATCGCCAGCACGACGATCGCGGCGAGGATGCCGAGGATGACGATGACGATCAGGAGCTCGACGAGGGTGAATCCGCCCTCACCGGTCTCCCGACGGTCACGGATCTTGCGCAGTGACTCGTACATGGTGGTGATTCCCTTTCCTTGGAATCGAAGTTCGGAATCCGTTCCGAATTGCAGTGAATGCTTGGTGCGTCACGCCGAGATCAGTCCCGGCCCATGCACCCCATCTGGGCCCAAAAGGACCGTGACGACTTCACGTCTGACGCACCACCCCCTCGCCGGCGAGTCGGCGAATGGAGTCGGTACCGGAAATGCCGAAGGACCTCGTGCCGAGATCGCATCGTCCAAGGCTTCCGACCATCTCGCTCTCCTCCGAAAGCACGTCTACGTGCTCTCGATCAAAGCGAATAGGTCGGTCTCACCATTGGCTCGCTCCGGGCAGTCGCGGTGACCGTGTCGTGCGCCCGGAGGTCAAAGCCCCCCATTCCCGTCTACTACGAACCGTAACGAATGACCACTCTCCGTGTCAACGCTCTCTGTGGTCGATTCCAACAACTTCACACTGACCGTGGCCGTCAGAGGCCGCGCAAGGTGAGCCGATCGGCCCATTGCGCAGCCCGCTCAGGCCGTCAGCGCTGGACCTTCCAGGACCAGATCTTCACGCCCTGCGGCTGGCCGCCGCAGGGGGTCGCGTCGTAGTCGCAGAACTCGACGTCGGCCGTGACCTTCGAGTTCCCCTCCGTCGCCGTGAGCGTGACCCGCCGGTTCGACAGCGAGGCGAGCAGCACGTCGGTCGTGATCGGGACCACGGCGTTGTTCGCCACGTTGTAGCCGAGCATCAGCATCCGGGCGACGACGCCCCGGTTGAACACCGGGACCGTCAGGACGTCGACGGGCATGTCGAGCGCCGCCGATGGCGCGTACACCGTGCCCCAGAAGGTGACGACCCGCGGGAACTGACCGCCCGCCGTGTCGCTCGCGACCCGGAACAGGGCGCAGGCACCGTTGTACGCCGGCGCGTGATCGGCCGTCGCGTCACCACCGTGGTAGTAGGGCGCCTTCGTGGTGCAACCGCAGCCCGGCGTGAGTCCACCCGTCGGCGTGCACGGCGGCTGCGGCGTGTAGGTGACCTTGAGCTGCATGCCGTCGAGCGTCTCGGTCGGGCTGCTCGACGCGCGGGTCGTCGTGAACTGCGCGTTGATGCCGGCGTTCAGCAGCGCGGGCGTGTTGAGGCAGCTCGTGAGGTCGACGAGGTCGGCGCCCGCCGCAGTGAGGTTCGTGTGCCGGGCGAGGGTCGCCGGGCTGCACGACGTCGTACCGGAGGTGACGGCGAGAGTAGGTGCGTTCAGCTGCGACGTGCTCGAGTCGCTGTGCGTGACGTCGAGCTCGACCTTGTTGATGATCGCGTCGGTGGGCACGAGGTTCGCGGCCGGGACCGGCCACGTCGTCGGCGTGAACTGCGTGAGCGTGATGGAACGGCTCGTGGTCGTCGTGCTCAACGCCGCGGTCGCGGTCCCACCGCCGACGGCCTCGCCGTTCGCGGGATTCGTGAACGTCGTGCCGGCGAGGTACGAGGTCGGCGTCCAGGTCGTGCCGACGGCCGACGGCGCCGGGGCCGCTCGCAGGCCCATCAGCGTGATCTCCTGCTTCGTCGTCGACGGCTCGTCACAGACTTCGAAGCGGCCCGTCTTCAGGAAGACGCGGCTGTCACCGCCGAACACGAACTCGTCGCCGTGGCTCCAGCCCGCGTCGGTCTCGTGCCGGCAGGCGCCGGGCACCGCGGGCGACGAAGGCGTGATCGTCGCCGGCGCCGTCGCACTCCACGCCGGGCGACCGGCCGTGTGGTAATCGACGACGAGCACGAGACCGTCGAGGTGCTCGTTCTCGGTACCGCTGCCGGTGTGGCCGACGCTGTACTTGATCGTCGGGCCGAGGTCGATCGCCGCGGCCGTGTTGAGGCAGCTCGTGACCTCGACGCGGTCCTGGCCGAGGCCTCCACCCGCGGGCGCCTGCATCGTGAGCCCGGGCAGACCGGTGCAGGCCGACGACGCGCCGGCCGGCGTGATCGAGTAGGTCGGCGTGGTCGCGAGCGCCGGCGTGTCCTCGCGGTGCACGACCCGGAGGTACACGTGGTCGATCGTGGCGTCCGGCGGGATCGCGGTGCCGGTCTGCGTCAGGAAGTTGGAGAGCGTGATCGTCGCGGTGCCCGAGGTGTACGACGCGTTGTTGGTCACACCGTCGATCACGGTCGCCGCGTTGTTCGTCGCCGCGCTGTTGAACACACTCACGTTCGAGACGCGCTGGGCGGCGAACGTGTTCTCCTGCGATTCGCGCGCGACGGCGGTGGCGTTCTCCTGCCCGCCGACGACGCGCACCGTCTTGTCGTCGATCAACCACTGGTGCGCGCACTGACCGGCATCGACCGTCGCGGTGCAATAGGTCTTGGAGGTCGATGCGGCCGGGCCGTTCGCGAAGTCGAAGTAGTACGCGCCGGGCGCGAACCACAGCAACGCACCGGGGCAATCGCCGTCGGTGAAGTTGCTCAGCACGCTCGCGTCGCTGTACGTGCCCGCGGTGAAGTGCACGAACGGCACGTTGGTGGGCGTGCGGGCGCTCGGGCAGCTCGAGATCGTGCTCCCGTTGATATCCGTGATCGTTCCGGCCGCGGGCGGCGCGTCGAACGGAGCCGTCCACTCGGCCTTCGTCGCGCTCGTGTCGCTGCCCGGGTCGAGCAGCCGCGTCGCGTACGGCGCGACCTGGGTGTTCGACACGGGCGCCGCGTGCAGGTGGCCGGCGGTCGCGACGTCGAGGTCGTGGTTCGACTCCCGCACGATCGCGTCGCCGTTGACGACCTGGATGTGCTCGGCCGTCGACGTCTGCGGGCAGCCGTTCGCCCAGATGTCGGAGTCGACGTCGGAGTTCACGTACACGTTGCCGTGCACGGTCAGCAGCTTGTCGTTCTGGACCTGCGCGATTCCCGCCTCGTCGTTGAGGTTGTCGCAGTTCGGGAACGAGCTACCGCCACCGCCGGGCGCGGCACCGTGGTACGGCGCGGTCGTGAGGACCGCGAAGCCGGGCGACTTGGTCAGCGCGCCCCCACTACCGGCGCCGCTCGGGTCCGACTGGCACGTGACCTGCACGCCCTCGCCGTTGATACCCGAAGCCGCGACGAACGCGGCCGCGGAACCGGCGGGACAGCTCGAGTCGGAGCCGTCGGCCGCCCCGCGCTTCAAGAGCGCGTCGGACTGGAGGTACTTGATCGCGCTGTCGACGCCGCCGCTCGCGGCGTACTCGTTGCTGCGCTGGTCGGCGAGCTTCGTGCCCGCGAGCAGACCGTTGCTCGTGTACTGCGTGAGCAACGCGGTGACGATCGAGCAGACGATGAGCACGGCGAGCGCGACGGGAAGCGCCGCGCCCTGCTCGTCGCGACGGCGGGGGTGGATACGCATCACGTCAACCTCTTCGTGGCCTGAACGTTGGTCGTGTAGGTGGAACCGGCGGTCGTAGCGTTCGATTGGGTGATGGAGCCTTTGACCATCTGCCACGCGCCGGAGCACGGCAGCGCGACTCCGGTGGCGTCGGCACAGCTGAACAGCGGCGCGCCGGAGAGGTTGTACGCAACGCGCGCCGCGCCGGTCACCGTGCCGCCGCTGCACGTGCGCCGGAGGAACAGCACACCCGAGTGGTAGTAGGACACCGAGGTCTGCGTCGCGTCACCGGGTTGCGATGTCGTGACGAGCAGGTCGACGGCGCGCGCCGAGGCCCCGCAGACCGCAGTCGACTCCGTCGTGGTCGGCGCGACCGTGACCGCGTTCTGCACGTCAGGCGTGAAGTACGACGCGAACAACGCGGCGCTGTTCGACTCGTCGATGCGGTTCTCGGTGCCGACCATGGAGTGCACGGTCGTGAACATCGCGGATACCAGCGGAACCATGATCAGGCCCGTGATGAGCATGGCGATGAGCAGCTCGTTGAGGGTCAGGCCCTCCTCGCCGCGACGTCGGAAGACCTTCCTCATGACGTCTCCACAGGGTTGCGCTTGACGATCTGCAGGGTCTGGCTGCCGGGGCCCGAGAACGGGTGCGCGACGATCGTGATCCGCTCGACGCCGGTGTCGTAGGGCGTGCCGTCGCCGGTCACGCCGGTCTGGCACTGGCTCTGCGTCGTGGAGAACGCGTCCGTCGGGTTCGAGCCGGTCAGCACGTCGCCGTACTCGACCTTCGTGATCGTGACCGAGAAGGCCGCGGGCATGTTCGTCATCGCCGGGTAGGCGCCCGCACCGGTCACCGACGCGCACCTCGCGTAGGAGGCCGCTTGCAACTGCTCGGCGTAGGCGCGCACGCCGCTGTCGGCCGTGGCGAGGTTGCGGTGGGCGCGCGACGTGTACAGCACGGAGCTCAGCGAGCCGAGGAGTGCCGTGATCGCGACCCCGAGGATCACGACCGCGATGAGCACCTCGCTCAGCGTGAAGCCGCGTTCGTCGACGACGACCTTGGGCGTCGTCACGACAGCTTCACCTGGTTGAAGATGCCGTACAGGGCGGACACGAGTGCGATGGCGACGAAGCCGACGATCACACCGACGATGACGATGACCAGCGGCTCGAAGAGCGCGATCATCCGGTCGAGCTTGTAGCCCACTTCCTTGCCGTAGAAGTCGGCCGCGGTCTCGAGCTGGGTGTCGAGCGTGCCGGTGTCCTCGCCGACGCGCACCATCTGGCAGACGCCACCCGGGAAGAGTCCCGTCGCCGTGATCGGGCCCGACATGCCCTCGCCGCGGATCATCGCCTCGCGGGCCTCGTTGAGCTTGGTCGTGTAGATGACGTTGCTCGTCGAGCCACTGGCGATGGCCATCGCGTCGGGGATCTGGACGCCGGCCTTCACGAGCGACGCCAGGATCCGGCAGAAGCGCTCGATCAGCGTGAAGCGCACGAGGTCGCCGAAGACCGGTGCGCGCAGCAGGAAGGAGTCCTTCACCCGTCGGCCGCGCGGCGTCTTGACGTAGAGCGTCGTCGCGATGACGAGCAGCACCATGCCCAGGCCGACCGCCCAACCCCAGTGCTGAAGGAAGTCGGTGAACGCGAGCAGCATCCGCGTCGGGAGCGGCAGCTTCGCGTCGAGGTCCTGGAAGAAGCCGCGGAACTTCGGCAGCGCCACGGTCACGATGATGACGACGGACAAGATCGCCATCACCATGATCACCGCGGGGTACGTCAGCGCCGACTTGATCTTCCGGCGTGCGTTCTCCTCGCGCTCGATGTAGCTCGCGAGCTGATCGAGCACCGTGTCGACGTGACCGGTGAGCTCGGCCGAGCGCAGGATCGTGACGTAGAAGCCGGGGAACACGTCGGAGTGCTCGCCGATCGCGTTCGAGAGCGTCTCGCCGCTACGCAGCGACTCCGCAACCTCGGCCAGCACCTTGCGGAGCCGATCGTTCTTCATGTCGGAACGCAGCGTCTCGATCGCGTCGATGATCGGGATGCCCGCGCGCACGAACGCGGCCAGCTGCCGGGAGAAGTTCATGATCTCCTGGCGCGGTACACGCTTCGGCGTGAGCTCGAGCTTCATGAGCCCTTGGCGTTCCTTGATCGCCTGGGCGAACATGCCCTTCTCGGCGAGCCGCGCGCGTACGTCGTTGGCGTGATCGGCCTCGAGCATCCCCGAGACGGACTGCCCGTCCGAGGTGACCGCGGCGTACTTGAACTTCGTCATTGTCTGCTCCTACAACGTGCGCAACGCGAATCGGGATCGGTCGGTCAGAGCGGGTAGACGCTGCGCAGGATCTCGGGGATCGTCGTGGTGTCCTCGGCGACGAGGCGCAGCGCTTCGTCGCGCAGCGGGTGCATGCCCTCCGCGATGGCGAGCTTTCGGAGCTCGGAGTACGCGGGCTGGTCGACGATCAGCTCGCGCATCGCGTCCGTCATGCGCAGCACCTCGTAGACACCGATGCGCTCCTGGTAACCGGTGCCGGAGCAGAAGTTGCAGCCTTCGCCGTGGAAGAACTGCGTCTTCTCGGCGCCACCGATCGATTCGTAGAACGCGAGCTCGTCGGCGGGCGGCTCGTAGGGCGCCCGACACTCACGGCAGATGCGGCGGACGAGCCGCTGGCCGACGACCGCGAGGACCGACGGGGCGATGAGGAACGGCTCGATGCCCATGTCGAGGAAGCGGTGGATCGCCGACGCGGCGTCGGTCGCGTGGAGCGAGGAGAGCACGAAGTGCCCGGTGAGCGCCGACTGCACGGCGATGCGGGCGGTCTCCACGTCGCGGATCTCGCCGACGAGGATCACGTCGGGGTCCTGGCGGAGGATCGACTTCAACCCGCCGGCGAAGGTGATCTCCGCGGCCTCGTTGATCTGGATCTGGTTGACCGTCGGGAGCACGTACTCGACGGGGTCCTCGATCGTCGTGATGTTGCGCTCGGTCGTGTTGATCTCGGCGAGCGCCGCGTAGAGCGTCGTCGTCTTGCCGCTGCCCGTCGGCCCGGCGCAGAGCACCATGCCGAAGGGTGAGCGGAGCAGGTCCGAGAACGCCTCGGTCGCGTGCCCGGGCATGCCGAGGTCGGTCATCTCGTAGAGCGAGCGGCTCTTGTCGAGGAGTCGGAGCACGGTCTTCTCACCGTGGATGACCGGCGTGGTCGAGACGCGCACGTCGAGCGCGCGGTTGTCGACCGCGGTCTCGAACTGCCCGTCCTGCGCGCGCCGACGCTCGACGATGTTCATGCCCGACATGACCTTGATGCGGCTCACGATCGCGGGGCCCATGTCGGCCGGCAGCGTGAGCACGTCCTGCAACGCGCCGTCGATACGCATACGCACGCGGATCTGGTGGCCCATCGGCTCGATGTGCACGTCGGACGCGCGGTCGCGCAGTGCCTGCGTGACGATGAGGTTCACGACCTGCACGACCGGCGCCGAGCTGTCGACCGCCTGCTGCAGCGTCGGCGCGTTCTCGACGCGCGCGGGCTGCAGGCTCGTGAGCTCGAACTGGCGAATGTGACGCTCGACGTCGGCGAGCGCGCGGTACGACTGGTCGATCGCGCGGCGAACCTCGGACGCCGGCGCGAGGAGCAGCGTGACGCGACACTTCGATGCCTTGGCGAGCGCGTCGACGAGGCCGGCGCGGCGCGGGTCCGCGACCGCGACGTCGAGCATGTTGTCGCGACGCACCATCGGGATCGCGCCGAGCTCGCGCGCCGTCGCTTCGGGGAGCGCGGCGAGCGCGTCCTCCGACGGCGTCTCGCGACGAAGGTCGACCGACGCGACACCGAGCTGCTGCGCGAGGACGTCGATGAGCTTGCGCTCGTCGACCACGTTCATCGCGACGAGCGTCTCGCCGAGGTGATGATCGGGTTGCTGCTGCGCGAGCGCGCGCTCGAGGTCGTCGACGGTGAGGAGATCGCGCGACACGAGGAGCTCGCCGAGTCGTTGCACCGCGCCACCGTTCGCGCTCGTCGCGCTCGTCGCGCTCGGTGCGGGCGGTGCGATCGTCGCGGTCGCGGTGGGAGCGGCCGGTGGCGCGCTCGGAGCGGCGACCGTCGCGACCGGCGCGGCGGTTGGCTTGCCGTTCTTCTTCGCGGCGCGCCGGCCCTTGCCGTTGCCGTTCGCGTCGGCGGCGACCTCGGTGTGGCCGTTGCCGTTGCCGTTGCCCTTCGCGGCGATCTCGGTCGGCAGCGCCGGACCGTCGATCGTCGCGGGATCGACGTGCGCGCTGTTCTTCTGCGACGACTTGAACCTCATCGGTTCACGCCCCGCGCACAGATCGCGGCAACGGAACAACCACGCAGCGTTGTCATGCCCCAAGCCCTTCAACCCGTCAGAATGCCCACCGGGAAGGTAACAAAGACCACGGAGAGTGGCAATAGGCTGCCTGACCTGGTCGGTCAGAGCGCGAAGTACCAGGTTGGCGTGCCGGCGCCGATTTCGGTCCGCAGGGCACGATCTCACAGATTGTGAGATCTCAGTCTCGGAGGGAGTTCACTCTCCGCGCGCAGTTCCGCGGTGGCGTGCGCGTCGCCGTCGCGGCGCGTCGATCGCGACCGCCGTCCCCGCCTGGCGCGCCGCCGCGGCGGCGCGAGCGCGCCGCGTGTGCTGCCGAACCTGCTCGACGATGCTGCGCTGCTCGTCGAGCTCGAATCCGTGCGCCTCACCGAACGCCCACACGCCGGCAACGAGCGGCGGAACACCGATCATCGGGCTGATGAGCACGACCCACGCCAGCGGCCACAGCACGCGCATGCACCACTCGGCGAAGAGCATCAGGTCGATCGCCGCGATGCACGCGCGGTATGGCGCGTACGTGAGTGCGGTCATCTCGACCGCACTCAACGCGGCGAGCTCGTGTGGCGGCAACTCGAGCGCGCCCTGCGTGACACACAGATTCGACGCGTCGGCGCGCCCGTACGCGAACGCGTTCACCGCGGCGGCGTCGGTCACCCACATCGCGGGCACCGACACGCCACGCGCGAGCGCGAAGGAGCTCAACGCCGGCGCGAGCGCGCGCTCGTCGTCCGGACGCGCGAGTTGCGCGCCCGCCCACCCGCGCAGCCGCTTCCGCGGTCCGCGCGCGGCAACGAGCGCGATGACGGACGCGGCTGCGGCGAGCACGACGGCCGAACCGATGCCGACCGCGACCCAGTCGCGCGTCGAGAGCCCGCCGACTCCCCCGCGCACCACGACGAGCACCGACACGACCGGAAGGATGAGATACGACGACACCACGAGCGCGCCGATCGCCCGCAGCACGCGCGCGCGTCGCAACGCACGCTCGTGCGGCTCCCACCACTCGAAGCCCGCAGCCGCGCGCTCTTCACCCAGGTGCGGAGCGTAGGACGCGCGCTCAGCTGGTCGGCGCGTGCTCGCGCGCGACGAACGCGTCGATCAGCCAAACCGTGCCGAGCAACAGCGCGAGGTGCAACTGCATCGACGCGAGCAACGAGTGACGCGTGACCTCTTCCGCGTCGCCGACCCACACCAGCCAGAGGTGCGGGTAGGTCGCGACGAGCATCGCGGTCGCGATCACCCAGACCCCGCGTCGACGACGCACCGCGGCGACGAGCATCAGGACGAGCAGCGCGATCGCCCAGCCGACCGCGACCGCGGGATTGCGGACGTCGAACACCTTCTCGAGCGCCTCCGAGACGGGCGCGTGCTCGTAGGTGCCGCTCGCGATGTCGACGCGATTGCGCGTGCCGACCGACTCGCGGATGTGGGAGAGCGGCTCCCACACGGTCGTCGCCGGCGTCTTCCACATCTCGTGGATGTAGGCCTCGCGCCCGTGATCCTGGATCCAGTCGTAGAAGGCCGGCGATCGCAGCTTGGCGCACGGCGGGATCGGCGTGGCCGCGACGCAGCGGCCCTGCACGGCGATCACCTGCCCGAGGGTGAGGGGCAGACCGGAGTGATAGAGCGACTGGAGCCGCTCGGGGCTGTTGAACAGCCGCATCGTGAAGACGTTCTGAACGGGCTCCTGCCAGCGCTTCCCGATCCCGGCGCTCACCGTGCCCGCGACCGCGATCACGACGAGCAGGCCCGCGAGCACGAGGACGCGGGGCCGGAGCGCCCGAACCGCCACGCAGATCAACAGCGCCACGCCGACCAGGCCGAGGAAGGTGCCGTTGCTGTCGCGCAAGGCCGTCATGAGCAGCGCGAGCACGACGGCGACGGCGACGCGCGGGCCGGTCCAGCGCTCGCGCAGCCAGAGGACGGCGGCGAGGAAGCCGACCGCGAAGGCGCTGGAGAGCGCTTCGGTGCTGATGACGCGGTCCCACTGCACCGCATCCAGGGTCACCCCGAACCCCAGGACGACGACGACTGCCGCGATCTGGAGCCGGAGATCGCGGGTCGCGCGCGCCGCCATCAGGGCAAGGACCAGCCAGGCGGCGGTGACGAGGACCAGCTGGCCGACCACCGCGACATGGAGATTGCGGTCCACGAGCTTGAGATAGAGCGGATAGCCGGGCGCGCGGTCGCCGGCCCAGAGGTCACGGGTGAAGAAGCCGGCGTGGGACGAGGCGAGGTAGTCGTACGAGTCGAGTCCCTTGCCGATGTGCGCGCCGACGAACGGCACCACCCGCAGCACGACGCAGACGAGACCCAGCGCGCCGCCGACCCAGAGCGCGCGCCGGCTGGTCATGCTTGTTGGTCGCGCTCGCTGCGGGCCGGGATACCCGGCCCGCGGGCGCTCGCCGCTCCATGACGCGGGACGGGAGTGGGCGAGGGCGCTCGCTCGCTCCGCCCGCCGCTCGATGGGAACGACTTCAACAACTACGAGGTCATTCCAGAGAGGCCGACGAGGCCACGGGCGAGCTCGATCTCACCCATGTGCCGCAGGCCGTGCTGGTAGAGCCAGCACTCGAACCCGTCGAGCACGGTGATGCCGTCGGGCCCCGCGCACCGGGCGCTGTAGGTGCTCGCGACCACGGGCGGGAACGGGCGGGGGACGACCACTCGGGTGAAGTCGGCCGGGTCGATCGAGTCGAGGTGCGCCTCGGTCCGGTCGAACACCGCGCGCTGATAGTCCCTGAACGCCTCGAAGTCGCCGACGCGCTGGTGGATCATCTCGGCGACCGTGCGGTGCTTGCCGTGATCGTTGATCGCCATCTGCACCTTGGCCTGCCGGTCGGCGTCCCAGACCGGGGCGACCCCGGTGATCGCCATGAAGCAGACGTCCTCCATGTTCGTGTAGTGGAACAGGGAGAAGGCGATCGGCAGCACGCCCTCGCGCTCGAAGTGGTTGACGTGCTCGAGGTCCATCGTGTCGACGGCCTGGTAGTACAGCGAGTGCATCGTGCGCATCCGCCGTTGCAGCGAGTCGAGCAGCAGGCCGTCGCCCATCGGTACCTCTCAGTCGATGCGCCGCAGGCGCGCGGTGAAGCCGAAGTAGGTCCAGATCATGTCGTCGCCGTCACGGCGGCGGGTCACCTCGAACGGCACGCCGACCGGTCGCAGAACATGGACGCCGTCCTCATAGCTGGCGACGACGGAGATCTCGGTCGTGAAGTCGGCCTGCATGACGTCGTGGACGCCGTGCTCGACCGTGCCGTCGCAGCGCATGTCGTGGATGATGCCGCTGCCGGTGACGACGAGCCGGTCGCCGCACTGCTCGACACGCTCGACGTGGCCATAGGCGCCGTGGCCCGCCGGGGCCGGCGCGCCGTCGACCTCGACCCCGACGACTTCCCACATGCCCCGAAGGTCGGGCGCGCCGTCGACGAGGGGCTCGTCGCAAGCGGCGAGCACCGGATCGGGAAAGGTGTCGCCGTAACCGCCCGGCGGCGTGTGGGCGACCGGGATGTCATGCGCCGCGATCGTCATCACGCGACACCGTAGCCAGCGCGCTCGTTTCGGACCGGCGACCCGCGGGTGCGGGGTATGAGCGTCGGCGGAGCAACTCGGTGCACCTCTCATCGCACGCGCGGGCGTCGACCGGAATCGCCGTCAGCCGATGTCGAAGCGCACGAGGCCGACGGTCGTACCGGTGTGGTTCCCCGACTTGCGCGGCAGCACCACGACGTCGACCCGATGGAGCGCGTCGGACGTCGGGAACTGGTAGTTGCGGAAGCCGTCGGCCTTTGCGTACAGGTTGACGACGGCGACCGGCGCGCCATCCACCAGGACGCGCGCCCGTCCACCGTCGGGCCCGACGGGTGCGACCCACGTGAGCGACGTCCCGCGGAACGTCGTCGAGAACGCGGCGCCCGGTGTCGTCGTGAAGCCATAGGTGTCGCTGCCGAGGAAGCGCTGCGGGAAGCGCATGATCGCCTTCGGCGTCGGGACGACCACGGAGCCGTCGAGCTCGAAGCCGTCGACCGCGACGTTCGCGGCGGCGTCGACGGTGATCAGAATCGTGTGCCGCGTGTTCACGAGCCCGGTGAAGTCGACCGGCGCATCGAGCGTGGTCGACGACGCGAAGTTGTCGACCACGCGGCTGACCTTGTGGCCGCCCCGGTTCGTGATGCGAACGAATGCCTTTCCCTCATCGGGCCCGGTGACGGTGAGCCACCGAAGCGAGGTGCCGGTGAACGAGAAGCGGTAGGTCGCGCCGGCGGTGTGCTCGGTCGAGTACGAACCGCCGAGCGCGCCCGGGTTCTTCACCGCGTCCCAGCGTTCGTGCAGCAGCGGGTCGTCCTCGCGAACCGCCGTCGACGCGCGGACCGGCAGACTCGTCGCCACCAACGGGTTGCCGACCCAATCGGTGATCGCGTCGTCGAACGCGAGGTCGTAGTGCTGCCCGGGCACCAGCGCGGCGGCGTGGTCGATCATCCACGTCTCGCACCGACCGTCGGGATCCGGCGACGTGGAGCAGGTCGCGGTCGTCGGGAGCACCGATCCCCCGTCGGTGGTGACGGTGATCGCGTCACAGCACGGCACGGCCACCGACTCGCTGAACTCGACGACGAACGGATCCGTGAACCGGATCGGCGCGGTCGCGCCCACGATCGTGGGCGCGGTGTCGTCCTCACGCGTCGGGCCCGTCCACGTGTCGCCGTACGCGAGCCCGGCATCGCCGCCGAAGAGCACGAGGTTCTGCGTCGCGGCATCGAACGCCAACGCCCCGCCGGAGCGACGATTGGGCGAGTGCTGCGCGAGCTGCTGCGTCCAGTCGACGCCGTCCCACGTCCACGTCTGCTGGTAGCTCGCGGTGAGGGAGTCGTACCCGCCGAAGAGGACGACCTCGGCGATCACGGGATCGAACGCCATCGACATTCCGCGACGCGGGGTGGGCGCGTGCGCGGGCGCGGCGTCGATCCACTCGGTGCCGGTCCAGCGCCAGGTGTCGTCGAGGCTGGCACTCGAGCCGTAACCGCCGAACAGCACGAGGTCTCCCCGCGCGCCGTCGTCGCTGAACGCCGCGTCGGTGCGCGGCGGCGGCGCGGCGTCGGTGGCGACCGGACTCCACGTCGAGCCGGTCCACTGCCACGTGTCGCCGAGCACCTGCGTCCCGTCGTAACCACCGAACAGCACGAGCCCGGTCGCGGCGTCGGCCGCGGCGACGGGGTCGAAGCGACGCGACGGATGTGCCGCGGGATGCAGGTGCACCCAGTCGTCGCCCGTCCACGACCATGTGTCGGACAGGAACGAGTTGCCGTCGTCTCCGCCGAAGCCACCGAAGAGGATGAGCTGCTCGTTGACGGGATCGAACGCCATGGCCGCGCCGTACCGGCTGCTCGGGTGGTGCGCCGGCGACAGCGTCTTCCACTTGGTCCCCGTCCACAGCTGGGTCGTGTCCCGCGCGGTCAAGGTGTCGGTGGTCGCGCCGCCGAACATGAGGAGCTGGCTCGTGGCCGAGTCGTAGGCCGCCGTGGGGCCGAACAAGGTGGGCGGCCGTTGCGCACCGCTCGCGAAGGCCCAGTCGAAGCCGGACGCGGCGCGGCGGTTCGCCGACGCGCCGGCCGGAGCCATTGCCGCGCCAGCCGTCGCGAGCGCGAGCACGCCCACCGTCGCGCCCGCCCACGCGCGTCGCATCCGTCCGTTCATTCCGCCCCCGATGTCGCGGCACACCTCACACGACGACGGGATCGTATCGACAGCCTGTTCACGGCGACAGGTGGGTACCCCGAGCGTTCACGCGGTCGCCGCTTCGACCGGCGGACCCCGTCGGCGCGCGGCCGTAGCATCGCCGGTATGGGCCGGGGGTCGAGAGCGACGTCCCGCGCGTGACCGAGGGCTTCGGCACGCTGCTGCGGCGACATCGCCTCGCCGCGAGCCTCACCCAGGAGGCCCTCGCCGAGCGCGCCGCGGTCAGTGCGACCGCCGTCGCCGCGCTCGAACGGGGCCGGCGCCGCGCACCACGACTCTCGACGGTCCGCCAGCTCGCGCGTGCGCTCGACCTGTCGCCCGAGGCAGTTGCGGAGCTCGCGCGCGCCGCCGACGCCGACGCCCAAACCGAGGCGACCGTGGCACCCGCGGTCACGACCACGGTCGACGCCGAACCGAGTCCGGGCGCGCCACCGCGAGCGGAACGCGCGCGCACGTGGCGCACCCGCTTCGTCGGACGCGCCGACGAGCTCGCGCAACTTCGGCGCGCGTGGTCGGACCGCCAGCGACTCGTCGTCATCGCGGGCGAGGCCGGCATCGGGAAGACCCGCCTCACGAGCGCGCTCGCCGAGGAGCTCGCGCGCTCCGGTGTCGCGATCGCGTGGGGCCGCGGGAGTGAAGAAGGACTCGGCGCGTACGCGCCGTTCGTCGAAGTGGCGCGGCAGATCGTCACGGCCGCCGATCCGGCCCGACTCGCGAGCGCGGTCGGAGGTCGCGGCGAGCTCACGCGCCTCGTGCCCGACATCGAAACCCGCGTCGGACCGCTCCCACCCGTCACGGTCGCCGAGGCCGGCACGGAGCAACGGCTCCTGTTCGAAGCGGTCGGCGCGCTCATCGCCGGCTGCGCGCCCGTGGTCGTCGTGCTCGACGACCTCCACTGGGCGGACCGCGCCTCGATCGCACTGCTGCACTATCTCGTGCGCGACGAGGCACTCACCGACGTGATGGTCGTCGCGACCGCGCGCGACAGCGAGCTCGATCCCGCGGTCGCCGGTCTGCTCGCCGACCTCGGACGGCACGCGCCCACCCTGCGCGTCGATCTGCACCCGCTCGACGACGACGGGCTCGCGGCACTCGTCGGCGACGTCGTCGGCGCGTCGGTCGGGAACGAGGTCGTCCGCTACATCGCCGACGCGACGGACGGCAATCCGTTTTTCGCCGAGGAGATGACGGTGCAACTCATCGACACCGGTGCACTCGTCGACGTCGAACACGGCGCGGTGCTCCGGACCGGTGCCGACTCGGGCGCCGTACCCGATCGCGTACGCGAGATGCTGCACCGACGGGTGCTCGCGCTCGGGCGCGAAACGCAGGACCTGCTCGCGACCGCCAGCATCATCGGTCGGCAGTTCGATCTGCGGATCGCGGGTCCGGCCGCCGCGCTCGACGGGCTGCGGCTCGCCGACGCGGTCGATGACGCGTTGCTGTCGGGCCTGGTCGACGAGACCGGCCCCGGACGGCTCGCGTTCTCGCACGCGCTCGTGCAGCGCGCGGTCGGCGAACGACTGTCGTCGGCGCGAGCCGCGGTGATCCACCGGCGCGTCGCCGAGGCGATCGAGGCCGGCGCCGTCGATGCCGACGCGGCGGCGGTCCAGGATCTCGCGCGGCACTGGGCCGCGGTCGCGGTCGTCGACCCGTCGGTCGCGACCACCGCGGCGACCTGGGCGGTGCGCGCCGGTGACGCCGCGCTCGCTGCGGCCGCAGCCGACGAAGCGATCGCGCGCTACGAGCAGGCATCCGAGCTGTGGTCGGCCGCGAGCCGCGGCCACGCCGACGCGCTCGTGCGACTCGGTGACGCGCTGCAATACCGGGGGCGCGCCGACGAAGCCGACGGGCGTTACCGCCAAGCGCTGCACGTCGCCGCCGCGCTCGACGACCCGGCGCTGGAAGCGCGCGCCGCGATCGGGCTCGGCCGTCGCTACCCGTACTGGGAATCGGACTCCGATCGCATCGGCGCGCTCGAACACGCGCTCGCGACCTTGAAGGACGAGCCCGATCACGACGCGCTCCGGCTGACGATCATGGGTCTGCTCGTCACGCAGATGATCAACGGCTTCCGTGCAGAAGAAGCCGCCCGTCGCGACGAGCTCGTCGACGCGCTCGCGGCCGAGGCCGACAACCCCGAGACGAGCGACGCGACGCTCAGCCATCTCGGCAAGACGCGCGTCTACGACTGGTACGAGGATCCCGTTCGCCTCGACCGTGTCGCGCGCCGGGTCGCCGACGTCGGCGAGCGACGCAACGACCTCCGCGTCATCGCGGTCGCGCGGTTCGCCATCGGGCTCGCCGCGCTCGACCGCGGCGAGATGGACGATCTGCGCGTCGCGGCCGATCATTACGACGCGGTCGCGCGGCAGCTCGACGATCCGCGCGAGCACAGCCAGGCCGCGACCGTGCGCGCGACGATCGCGTTCGTCGAAGGCCGCTACGACGACAGCGAGTCGCTCTCGAACGACGCGCTCACGTTCGGTCGCGCGAGCGGCGACTACAACGCCGAGCTCGTCTTCTACGCGCAGGGACTGCTGCGCGCCGTCGACCAGGGGCTCGCGGCGGCGGTGCTCCCGCTGCTCGTCGACACCGACGACTATCAGCAGATCCCGAGCTTCACCGCGGGGACCGCGCTCTGCGCCGCGGTCGGGGGCGAACCCGAGCTCGCGCGCGAGCTCGTCGAGCGGCTCGTGAGGGCGGGCCTCGACGGCTCGCCCCGCGGTGCTGACCGGCTCGCGCCCACCGCTTTCCTCGCGCACACCACCGCGAGCCTCGGACTGGTCGAGTTCGCGGAGCGCTTGCTCGCCGCGTTGCTCGGCCAGCCGTGCACCGCGGTGCGGGTCGGGCCGCTCATCGGGTGGTGGGGTCCCGTCGACCATCACGCGGGCGCGCTGTTACGACTGCTCGGCCGTCTCGACGAGGCCGAGGCGCACCTCCGGCACGCGCTCGAGCTCGAAACACGAATGGGCGCGCGCCCGTTCCTCGCCCGAACTCGCGGCGAGCTCGCGACCGTGCTGGAGCTGCGAGGTGCCTCGGGCGCGGACGCGCTCCGGAGCGCGGCACTCGCCGAGGCCGACGCACTCGGTGCGGCCGGCATCGCCGCCGAGATCGGCGCGACCGACTCGTAGATCGGCCTCGCGGAGCCCTGTGAGGGTGACGTGAGGGTCCCGTCAGTGGTGCCCGCGCTTGCGGATCCCGACAATCGAAGGCGTCGAGATCCGCCGTGCGAGGAGCACCGAGATGCGAAACCCCCGACCCTTCCGCCTTCACCTCCGGCCGAGCTTCGTCCTCGTGCTGTGCGTGGTCACGATGCTGGCGACCTTCGTCGCCGCCCCCGTCGCCGCAGGCGCGGCGATCGCGCCCAAGCCGCTGCGCGTCGTGACGAAGTCGCTCGCGGCACCGAACGCCGGCGGCGCGTACGCCGCGACCCTGCGGGCGGCCGGCGGGCGCGCGCCGTATCACTGGTCGGTCAGCAAGGGCCGGCTGCCGAAGGGACTCACGCTCTCCGACGCCGGCGCGATCTCCGGGACACCCGCTTCGGGCGGCGCCGTCTTCACCGTCGCGGTGCACGACTCGTCTCCGACCGCGCAGATCGCGACGCAGGCGCTCGCGCTCGACGTCGGACCGCAACGTCTCTACGTCGCGAACAGCGCGGGGAGCTCCGTTGACGAGTACGCGCTCGCGCCGAAGGGCAACCTTCCGCCGGTCACGTCGATGACGAACCTTCCGTACGCGCCCGGAGCGATTGCGATCAGTCGATCGGGCGATGTCTACGTCGTGTACGCCGAAGTCGACGCGATCGCGATCTACCCGGCGGGCACCACCGACCAGCCACCGGTCGCCGCGTTGTTCGGCGCCGCGACCCTGCTGTCGACGCCGTCCGGGCTCGCGTTCGACGCGCGCGGCGACCTCTACGTATCGAACTCCGGCAACGAGACGATCACCGAGTACGCGCCGGGCGCGCAGGACGACGCGACGCCGATCGCGGTGATCGGTGGTGACCAGACCGCGCTCACGTCGGTCGCGGGCATCACGATCGACGCGTTCGGGCGTGTCGTCGTCGGTGCGGGCGAGGGCTATCTCGACGTCTTCGCGCCGGGAAGCGACGGCAACATCGCGCCGAGCTACGAGATCGGCGGGGGCGCGACCGGCCTCGCGTTCGCGGTCGGGCTCGCCGCGACCGGCAACGACCTCTACGTGCTGAGCCGTTCGCAGAGCGGCACGTCGGTCGTCGACCTCGCCGCCGACGCGCGCGGCAACGCGGTGCCCCGCTCGACGATCGCGGGCGCGAGCACGCGCCTCCTCAACGGCGGCGGCATCGCGGTCGACGTCGCCGGGAACGTCTACGTCACCAACCAGGACCCGACCGTCGACGCGTCTTGGGTCACGACCTTCGCGCCCGGCACGAATGGTGACGTCACGCCGAGCGCCGTGCTGCAAGGCAACCACACCGGTCTCGATGCTCCCTCGGGCATCGCGATCGGTGCACCGCTGTATTCCACGACGACGAAACTTCCCGTCGCGTCGCTCGGCACGCCGTATTCGCAGACGCTCGGCGCGGCTCTGGGCCGCGCGCCGTTCCATTGGAGTGTCGTCCTCGGCGCGCTTCCGACCGGGCTGCGCCTCACCCGCCAGGGTGTCATCAGCGGCACACCGAAGCAGGTCGGCGTCACGACCTTCGACGTCGAAGTCCGCGACACGGCGCAGCACTCGACCGTCGTGACCTTCACCATCAACGTCGGCGTGCCTCCACTCGATTACGTCGCGAGCTCGCAGTTCGGGCACAGCTCGGTGATCGCGTTCAAGCCCGGCGAGACCGGCAACAGCGCGCCGTTCATCGAGATCACCGGCGCCGACACCGGGCTCGATCAGCCGCAGGGCATCGCGTTCGACGGCCGCGGCGACCTGTTCGTTGCGAACTACAGCGGCACGATCACCGAGTACGCGCCGAACGCGACCGGCGACGCGAAGCCGATCCGCACGATCGCAGGCCCGCACACCGGTCTGTTGTCGCCGTCGGCGCTCGCGCTCGACAGCTTCGGCGACCTGTTCGTCGCCAACGGTCTCGACAACGACGTGCTCGAGTTCGCGCCCGGAGCGAAGGGCGACGCCGCGCCGACCGTGACGATCACGGCACTCTCGAACCCGGTCGCGCTCGCATTCGACCCGCAGGGTCGACTCTGGGTGAGCTCGGCCGACACGCTCGAGGCGATCCAGATCGCGAACGGTCCCGCGAATCCCGTCGCGACGCTGGGCGGTGCCGACACCGGTCTCGACGGCGTGAAGGGCATCGCGTTCGACGCCGACGGCTGGCTGCACGTCAGCAACCTCAACTCGGACGCCGAGACGCTCTACCGACCCGGTTCCATCGGCGACACGCCGCCCGTGCAGTCGGTCGCCGTGCAGCTCCCGTGGGGCGTCGCGACCGACGCCGCGGGGCGCGTCACCGTGGCGAGCAACGCCGCGCCCTATGCCATCACCTCGTTCGGCCGCTTCGGCTCGTCGCAGCTCACGACCAGCGGTCCGTCGACGGGTCTCGTGCAACCCACCGGCGTTGCGATCACGCCGCAGTGAGAGCGCGGTCGCGCCGGTGACTTCCGACGCTCCGGGGCGTCAGACTCGCGACGACCCCGAGCATGAGGAGTGTGCGCGATGGCGTTCCACCCGTACTTGTTCTTCGGCGGCAACTGCCGCGAAGCGTTCACCCGGTACCACGAGATCTTCGGCGGCGACCTCGTGCTGCTCGACATGAACGAGGCGCCGCCGGACGCGCGGTCGCCCGGCATCGATCCCAACCTGATCATCCATGCCGCGTTGAAGATCGGCGACGCGCTCGTCATGGCGTCCGACGATCCGATTGCCGACCCCTTCGGACCGGTGCAGGGGATGCAGGTGAACTACAGCACCACCGACGCGGCCGACGCGCAGCGCGTGTTCGACGCGCTCGCCGACGGCGGCCAGATCACCGGTCCGTTCGGACCGACGTTCTTCTCGCCCGCGTTCGGGATGTGCGTCGACCGGTTCGGTACACCGTGGATGGTGAGCGCCGACCCGCCCGCCGACGGGTCGTGACGTTCAGCTCGTCGGCGCGCTGATCGTCAGCCGCCCGACGGCGTCGGGCCGGGTGAACCAGATCGCGCCGTCGGGACCGGCGGTGATCGCGTTCACCGCGCCGATCCTGTCGCCCTTGAATACGTCGGTCACGGTGCCGGCCGTCGTCATGCGCACGATCGCGTGGTCGGCGGTGATCCAGAGCGCGCCGTCGGGGCCGGTGACGATTGATTGCGGCGCGTGCACGCGCGGGTCGGAGAAGAACGTGAACGCGCCGTTCACGTCGATGCGACCGATCGTGTCGTTCCCGTGGTCGGTGAACCAGAGCGCCCCGTCGGGTCCCGTCGTGATGTCCCAGGCCCGGGAGATCCTCGGGTCCTTGAACGTCGTGAGCTTGCCGCTGGTCGTGATGCGACTGATCGAGGCGTGCGGCTCCCACGTCGTTGCCCACAGCGCGCCGTCGGGGCCGGCGGTGATCGAGCCGAACGAGAGGTGCGGATGGTCGAAGTCGGTGATCGTGCCGTCGTTCGTGATGCGGCCGATCGAGCCCGAGTTCGTGAACCACATCGCGCCGTCGGGACCGGCGGTGATGTCGCTCGGGAAGCGCGTCTGCGGAACGCCGCCGAAGGTGCGGATGCCTCCGCCGTTCGGGTCGAGTCGGCCGATGTGGCCCGTGCCGACCGGTTCCGAGGCGACGAACCACACGGCGCCGTCGGGCGCGAGCGCCACCTTGGTCGGGTTGATGTAGACACCCGGGTAGGTCTTGCGGGGTTCACCCACGCCGAATCTTCCGATCGTGTCGTTGCCGGCGTTGGCGTACCAGATCGCGCCGGGCAGCCCGGCCGCGGCCGGCGTCGCGGTGATCCCGTCCGGGTCGCTGATGCCGTTGCCGCGGAACGCCGTCAGGGTTCCGTCGCTCGTGAGACGGACGATCGCGTCGTTGCTCGGACTCGTGACCCAGAGCGCGCCGTCAGGCCCGATCGCGATCCCGTGCGTGACCCCCTCGAGCTTCCCGCTGCCCGAGATCTCGGTGTACTGGCCCGCTGTGGTGAGTCGCCCGATCCCGCCTTCGAGCGCACGGTCGCAGAAACAGGTGCCGTAGTAGAGCGCGCCGTCGGGACCGCTCGCGATCGCACCCTTCGTGGAGAACACCTGACTGCCGACGGACGTCGCGACGCCCTTGGTCGTGATGCGACCGATGAGGCCCGAGAATCCGTTCGTGAACCAGAGCGCGCCGTCGGGCCCGGCGGTGATGTCGTCGGGCGCGGTGATCGCGTCGCCGGTGAACTTCGTGACCACGCCCGCCGTCGTGATGCGGCCGATCGAGGGGTTCTCGTGGTTCGTGAACCACAACGCGCCGTCGGGTCCGGCCGTGATGTCGATGGGCTGGTCGATTCCGGGGCCGCTGAACTTCGTGATCTTGCCCTTGCTGGTGATGCGGTCGATCGAGCCGAACGTTCCGGGCGCGAAGTTCGTGAACCACATCGCGCCGTCGGCACCGCGCGTGATCTGCTCGGGCTCGTCGACGGCGGTGCTCGTGTACGTCGTCACCGCGCCGGTCGTCGTGATGCGACCGATCGAGTCGTTCCCCGCGTTCGTGAACCACATCGCGCCGTCGCCGCCGAGCGCGATGTCGGTCGGCTGGAAGATCGCCGGGTCACGGAAGGTTCGGACGTGGCCCTCGGTGTCGATCCGACCGATCGTGTTGTTGCCGAGGTTCGTGAACCACATCGCGCCGTCGGCGCCCATCGCGATGCCGTTCGGATCGTCGACCGACGAGCGGAAAAGGGTGACCGAGGCCGCCGGGGGTCGGGAGGCGATTGCGCTCGTCGCCGGCACCCCGAGCACACTCAACAGAACGGCAGCAACAACCAACAGCCGTGACATCGGCGACTTCATCCGTGAACCCCACTTCGTCCGTAACGCTTCGACCCCTACCGCGTCCCGGACTCTAAGCGCACGCGCTCAATCGCGGAAGACGGGCTTACGGTTTTCTCGGCGAGCGCGCGTCGCTTCCTCGAAGTTCTGGGTGAGCATGCGCACGAACAGCTGACCGATGCCTTCGAGCTGCAGGTGCTGCTGGAGGCTCGCGGCATCGAGGCTCGACCAGAGGCTGCGCTTCGTCAGCTCGATGCCGGGCCGGCTCCAGCCGGTGATGCGATCGGCCACGGCGTAACACGCGTCCATCAGCTCGTCGCGCGTGACGACGCGCGACACGAGGCCCATCTGCAGGGCTTCGGTCGCGTCGACATCGCGTCCGGTCAACATGATCTCCGCGGCGCGTGACGACCCGATCGCGCGCGGGAGCAGATAGCTGATGCCGAGCTCGCTCGCGGTGAGTCCGTTGTTGATGCCCGCGGCGCGGAAGTACGCGCTCTCCGACGCGATGCGGATGTCGCACGCGAGCGACAGGCAGAACCCGCCGCCGATCGCGGGACCGTTGACCGCGCCGATCACCGGCTGGTGCATCTTGCGCAGCGCGAGCACGACGTCGTCGAGCACTTCGAGGGCGCGCAGCGCGATCGTGACCGTGGTGAGGCCGTCGATGTTGGGAGGAATGCCGGCGTCGGTCTGATCCGCGCCCGACGAGAAGCCGTCGCCCGCGCCGGTGAGGATCACGACCCGTACGTCGTTGTCGACACTCAGCTCCTCGATCGCGTGGCGCAGCGGCACCATCACGTCGAACGCCATCGCGTTCATTCGCTCGGGCCGGTTCATCGTGATGCGGGCGACGTGGTCGTGCGGCCGGTCGATCTGGATGAACGCCATGCGCCGACACTACGTGAGGACCCCCGCCAACCACTGGGCCACGCGGCGATCGACACCGTCGTCGGTTCTCACACAGTCGAAGCCGCGCCAACGCGGCCGCGCGACGACGGGGCCAGTAGTTTGAGTGCCGTGGCCGGTGCGCGGGCAGAGCGAGCGAAGCTTCGTCTCCGGGTCGACGACGGTGTGCTGCTCCTCTTCGCGCTCGTGTCCGAGGGAATCGGCTGGGCCACGAGCGCCCTGCTCGACGAAGACGTCGCCCGCGCCGAGCAGGTGATCGCCGACGACGAAGGGATCGACGAGCGCTGCGCGGAGCTGATCGCGCTGGTGAAGGAGGGCCTGCCGACCGCGGTCGTGGACCCGGCGGAGCTCGAGCACCTCATCGGCGTGCTGCAGATCGTCCCGGAGCTCGAACGCAGCGCGGATCTCGTCGAGCACATCGCGCAACGGGCGGCGCGAGGACTCGGCGGCAGCATCTCGCCGCAGGCGCGCGGCGTGATCCAGTCGATGTGCGACGTCGCGATCCGAATGTGGCACGCATCGAGCGCCGCGTATCGTCAACGCTCGCGCGACGCCGGTTTCGACCTGCAGGAAGCCGACGACGAGCTCGACCTGCTGGCGTCGCGACTCGTGACGTACGGCGCCGTCGAAGGCACGGACGCGCGCATCGCCGCCGAGCTCGCGCTGCTCGCTCGGTTCTACGAACGGATCGGCGACCACGCCGTGAACCTGGCCCGGCGCGTCGAGACGCTGGCCGCGCCGCGACGACTCGGGGCACGCTGGCCGATCCGGCCCGACGCGGCGGCGAGACCGGGCGCCAAGAGCGGTCGGCTCGCGAAGGTGCTGCACGTCATCGGTCGATTTCGCCTGACGCCCACCGACGAAGGATTCTTCGACCTCTTCGAAGCCGCGGCCGCGAACCTCCGCGACTGCGCCGAACACGTTGCCAAGCTCATCGCCTCCGCCGACAACATCGACGAGTGCTTCGACGCGGTCAAGGCGTGTGAACGACGCGGCGACGAGATCTCGAGGGACGTGTTGACGCGTCTCGACGCCAGCTTCGTCACGCCATACGACCGCGAGGACATCCACGAGCTCGCCGAGGAGCTCGACGATGTCATCGACGACATGTTCGCGGCGGCCTCGCTGATCCAGTTGATCGGCGTCGACCCGCAACCGCCCGAGCTGTCAGAGCTCGCCGAGATCCTCATCGCCATGGCGGAGGAGACGGTGGGGCTCGTCGCCTGCCTCAGGACACGGAACGGCGCGCGGTTGCGCCTCGAACGCATCGAGCATCTGGAACGCCAGGGCGACGTCGTCTTCCGACGCGCGATGGGTCAGCTGTTGAACGGCGAGCACGGCGCGCTCTACGTCATCAAGTGGAAGGACGTCATCGAGGCGCTCGAGAAATCGCTCAACGCGATCGAGGACCTCTCCGACGTCGTCGAGTCCGCGCTGGTGAAGAACGGCTGAGCCGGCGGGTCACCGGCGCACGATCGCGTGCGCGAGGTAGTACGAGAGCCATCCGGCGATCGCCGCCCCGGGAATCGTCAGGATCCACGCCGTCATGACCTGCCGCGCGACACCCCATCGCACGGCGTTCAGGCGGCGGGTCGCGCCGACACCCATGATCGACGAGGTCATGACGTGCGTCGACGAGACCGGCATCGCGTACGCATACGCGGACACGAGCAGCACGGCGGACGCCGAGGTCTGCGCCGCGAAGCCGCGCGCCGGATCGAGCGCGGTGATCCGGCTTCCGAGCGTCCGGATCACGCGCCAACCGCCGGCGAGGGTCCCGAGACCCATCGCGCTGGCCGCGGACAGGATGACCCACAGCGGAATGTGGAAGCCGTCGAGATGCCCGGTGGCGATGAGCGCGAGCGCGATGACGCCCATCGTCTTCTGCGCGTCCTGGGTCCCGTGACTGAACGCCATCGCGGCGGTCGACAGCGTCTGCGCATGTCGGAACCGCGAGTTCGCCTCCGCCGGCCGGGCGCGGCGGAAGACCCAGAGGATCAGCACCATCAGGAGGTAGCCGAGCGCGAGCCCGATCACGGGCGACACCGCCATCGGCAGGACGACCTTGTCGGTCAGCCCGTGCCACTTCACGGTGGACCCGGACGCGATGGCTGCGCCGACCAGTCCGCCGATGAGCGCGTGCGTCGACGACGACGGAAGACCGAACCACCACGTGACCAGGTTCCACACGATGCCGCCCATGAGCGCCGCGAAGACGATCACGAGGCCATGCGTACCGGTCGGCGCGGTGATGATCCCCTTGCCGACGGTCGCGGCGACCTTCGTCGAGATCAACGCGCCGACCACGTTCAGCGCGGCCGCCATGGCCAGGGCCGTCAACGGCCGCAACGCTCTCGTCGTGATCGAAACCGCGACGGCGTTCGCCGCGTCGTGGAAACCGTTCGTGAAGTCGAACGCCAGCGCGACAGCAATCAGTACGACGAGTCCGACTGTGAGCATCCCGAACCGTTCGACGAGGCGCGGCACGATACCTGTCTCGGTGGCGACCGAGCCGGAACCTCGCCGTCGACGGACGCGCGGGCCGCGAGCACCATTTCGTCGCCCGCGATCGGTTCGGGCTCAGCCGAGCCGGCGGCGTTCCTCAGTCAGTGCGCTCGGCGGGAGTCGAACCCACAACCTTCTGATCCGTAGTTCCCGGACAGGCGTACAGGCACGTTCGCCGCGGTCCGTTAAGCCCGGGAAATCAGCCATTCTGCGGATGGGCAGCTCGTGCGAGTTCGGCGCAGGTCGCCCGTGATGGCTACACCTGTGGCTACAGCTCGGCTCACGTGTGAGCCCCGGCGGAAAGGCACAAGTCGCTCCGTGCGTGGCCCGCCTGGACCTCGGAAACGCGAGCGACCGCAGCGTCCCGAATGCGGAACTGCCGGACTGTGACGGACGCGAGCGATCCGCTATGGCTGGGTCGGCGCCGATCGAGGACGGGGGCTGAACTCATGCGAACGCGTGCGTTGGCGGGGTTGGGCTCACGGCCCCCAACAACGTCACTGCGCCGCTTGAGAAGACCTAGCTGCTTGGGTCCATGGACCGCTTGGACCTGGGGCGGTGACCACGTTTCTCCGGCCGAGCCGTGAGATGTGGTCGCTCCGCGCACAAGAGCCCTGCGCGACATCAGGCACCGCGTCGGCGCGGTCCCGGCTTGGCGGTGCGAAACTCGACGACCGGACCCCCGACCTCTACAACAGGAACGACGTCGCCGACGGTCGCAGTCCTGTAAGTGCGCAGAAGGCGCGTAAGACGCCGCGGGTCTCGCGGAGCGCTAAGGAGGATCGCGGCGGCGAGCTCGCGGCGAGTGGTGCGATCACCTACATGTTCCGCGGCGGTGACTAGTTGATCGAGCAACGCGTCGAGAGGAACCGGCCACGTGACGGCTGCGTTCTTCGTTTCGCAGTGCATGAGACGGTCGGTTAATTCGACGCGTATCCGCCGTTCCACGTCGAGGAGTCTGTACCTTCTTGCCAGATGGAGGAAAGACCTATTTCTATTCTCCGTTATCTCTTCGCCTCGGCCGCAGAACGAGGGACTCACTGCCTTGATCGGCCGTGGCCTCTGCATCGAGCCGTTAGCCGGCTCGCTGATTCCACCCTGGGCGACGGCCTGCGCCTCGAACCGAACGAGCACGTCGGCACCGGTGTCGCCGGACTCGACGCGGCCGTGTTGGCCATGCTCTGCGAGGGCGTGCTCGTGCCCTCAGAGGTCGACGGGCGCACGCTCGTTCCACGCCCACGGCCCTCAGCTCGACGATCCCTATTTCGCCTCGAGGCGGTCGCGGCGAAGGCGATTTACGACGCGGCAGCCGAGTGGGTCACTCTGTCGGAGATTTCGGAGAAAAACTGGCGTACGCCGCGCTCATCCGTGACCGTGGCCGTGCCACCTGCCAGTCCGCGCCAGGGACGGGTCGCTGTGCGCCACTGAGCCACCAGCCGGCGGTCGCCAGCCCGCGGCCCGGAGCTGAGGATCGTGCTCGCGACTCGATATTGCCGTCGCCTCGAGATCGGACGATTCGGCCACGTCCCAATCCACTCGCCGTCCAGCCCGACTCCGGTGGTGTGGTTCCAGTCGATCGTGCGCAAGCGCCTGAGAGCTGTCGCCGCGTCGGCCGCGGACGCGAATCTCGCGTTCGGGTTGACCTGCATCATCTTGTTGACGACGCGGCGGAGGACTCCGGGGACGTGCGGCGCGTACGCGAGCCGAGACGGGGGCAGGGCGCAGCGGCCCGCCCGAAGCCTTGTCTCTGCCTTCTGCGCGTCGAAGCTCGCATCGACGAGAGGCGCGTCACCCAACAAGGCGAGCAGCGTCATGCCGGCTGAGTAGATGTCGCTCTGAGCTGTCATGCGGCCGTTCACCGCGGCGTCCGGATCGAGGTAAGGGAGCGTGTAGCCCGCGAGATGCACCGTCCCGTCCGGACGGATGCGCGCAGCACTGCCGAAGTCGCTCAGATAGCCAGTGGTTCTTGGCGCGTCGAGCAGCAGGTTGTCCGGTTTGACGTCACGGTGAACGAAGCCGATGTCGACGTGTAGGTACGCGAGAGCGTCGAGGAGTTCGAAGGCGAGAGCGATCGCGTCGTTTATACCGAAGCGATGTCCCTGGCCCAGTGCCTCCGTCGCGCTGCCGCCTGGATAGTGGCGCATTACAAAGGTGACGGCGTCCGGAAATTGGGGATCGAACTGCGCCTCGCGGACCTGCACGATGTTCGAGTGGTCGAGCGCCTCGAGGAGCTGTGGCTCGGTGGCAAACATCGCGTCGCGCAGCCCGGTGAGCGCGACCGTCTTCTGCCAGCACGGCCCATCGAACAAAACGTGGTGCGCGCGAAAGACGAGGCGGTCCGGTTGCGCGACGACCTGAGTGAGCTGGTCGTAGGTCGGCCGGCCGACCGCTTCTCCTCGCAATGGCACTAGGAAATCTCCTTCTCAACGGTCAGCGCCGCCAGCGCGGCGACGGCCCTTCCCGCGGTCCAGTATCGGCCCACCACCGGGCCCGCTGCCGAGATGTGCTCGCCAAGGCCGCCTCTCCTCGGCAAGCCGAGCCGTGATCGAACGCGCGCGCGGCTGACCAGGTCGAGGGAGACGCGACGCTCGGCTGCCGCGAGACGGGTTAGCGCCTCGAAGGTAAGCCGAGGGCGCAACCCACTCTCCGTATCGGTGAACGAGGGCTCGGCACCGACGATGGCCACGACATCGGGCTTGATCTCAGCAAGTCGACGCTTGATGTCCGCAAGTGCCTCGGAAAGCTGAGACCCTGAAGCGTCTGCGGGTGGGACGTCGAGCCTCTCGATCTGACCATCCTGCACGGTGGCGTCCTGGACAACGGCGAGGAAAGCCTTGGCGCTTGTGATGCTGATTCCCAGCACCCGTCCCACGATGTGCTCCCTTCCTGCCGCTCAGGTCTCTATCGGCAGGTACAGACCTGCACTCGACAACGTACGTCTGTCTGTCGACTTGCCCCGTTGGGCGATGCGTTGCCCCGCGTGCGCCGCGAACGCGCGGGTGAGGTCGCGGCGTGCACTCCCGGCACGTGGAATGGCGACGACCGCGGCCGACGGAGCGCCCGAACGCCGCGATCGCGAATCAACGCACCGTCGATGGCTGTGGTGCGCCGTAAGTTCCGGCGCGGCCGCGCTGTTCGCGGATACCACGTCGATGATGCGCTGGGATCCTGCATTGGGCACAAATCCGCAGCCGTTATGGCGCGACTGTCGGCCGCGTGTAGCACCTCCCGGGGGCCACCTGCGCTCGACCGATCTCTGGCACTCGTCGCGTCATCAGGAGCCCACGGCCTCGTTGAAGCGAACCGTGTATGAGAATCTGACTGCGTCGCGGTCCGAACCGTGAGTGGTACTTGCGATCGCGTCGATAGTCACGAACACGTACGCCGAGGGATACCGAAGCACCGCGATGCCGCCTAGCGGAATTGTCTGAACTCGCGAGTAGTGACGCGCGTCCGGGTCGTCGCACTCATCGACACGAGTCGCGTAGCGCGCGTATGCAACGCCGTCACCGTTGTCTCCGTAGACGTGTATCTGCGTGTCACTCGCGCGGCTGAACGTCAACGCGAACGGCAGCGGGTCGCGACCGGACGCGTAGATCTTGTGGACGCCGTTGTGCAGCGTGTAGTCGAAGCTGATTCCGGTTCGTTCGGGGCCGACTGAGAACTCGAACTGATCGTTGAAGTCCGAGTCGATTTCGCGAATGACCTGACGGTGCCTCTCATCGAAGTCACGGAGCTCTACACCACCGTCGTGCAGAATCTTCCAGCCCAGATATTCGGGTTTGGGTCGTAGATGCCGATCACGACGGTCGCCACGCCCGCAGCGACGAGTCGTTCCGCACAGGGGGTCTTGCCTTCGCCGCGCCTGGAGCAGGGCTCGAGCGTCGTGTACACGACCGCTCCTGTCAGGTCCACACCCTTCAGCCTTGTCTCGAGGAGGCCGGCTTCGGCGTGCCACGGCGACCCGTTCGGAGTCATGAACTCGCCGCGGAAAGACTCGCCGAGCACCTGTCCGTCAGAACCGACAATCACTACGCCAACTTTGGGTGGGCGCATGTCGTCGCGATCCTCGACGACGGACCGC
>DATBAK010000071.1 GCA_036271555.1 Acidimicrobiia bacterium | reverse complement strand
TGTAGGTTCCGGAAACTCTGCGGCCTTCGTTCCGGAAAATTTGCTGCTCGTTGAGTCGAGTTGATCATCGTCGGCGAGCAGGTCGCCGGGCAAGTGCTTGGTTCGAACGGAGGGTCCGTCGAGGCGGAGGAGGCGGCCGCGTTCGAGGATGCGGTCGACGATGGCGTCGGCGAGGTCGTCGTCGTGGAGGGCGTCGCCCCAGCGCTTCGGGTTCTTGTTGGTCGTGAAGATCATCGACCGGCGCTTGATGTGTCGGTCGTTGACGACGTGGTAGAGCACGTTGGCGGCGTCGTCGCCGTAGGCGAGGTAGCCGACCTCGTCGACGACGAGCACGTGAGGTCGGACGTACTCGACGAGTGCGTCGCGCATCCGACCTTCGCGGCTCGCGGCCGAGAGATGATCGATGAGCTCCGCGGCGGTGGTGAACAGCGCGTCGAAGCCGTTTTGCAGGGCGCGATAGGCGATTGCGATCGCGAGGTGCGTCTTTCCGCGGCCGGGCTTTCCTTCGAGGATCACCGAGCCGCCTTCGGTCACGAAGTCGGGCGCGAGCAGCGAGCCGATCGTCGTCAAACGGAGCGTCGACTGGTAGGTGAACTCGAACTCTTCGACCGTCCGGAGGAAGGGAAACTTCGCGGCGCGGACGGCGCGCGTCAGCCGCGTGCCGCGTCGGTGGGCGACCTCTTCGGCAAAGAGTTTCTCGAGCAGCGCGCCGTGCGACCATTGCTCCTTCTCGGCGCGGACGATGAGATCGCGCCAGATGCGGCGCGCATTGGCGAGGTGCAGCCGCTTGAGGAAGACGTCGAGCTCGACGGTCATGCTGCACCTCCGCCTCGCCGACAGATGGCACGTCGGACGGCGGCGACCGTGAGCGTGTCGCGCGCGACAGCGCGACCGATGGCGTCGCGGAGCGCGTCGTCGCCATGCTCGGCGAGCAGCGCATAGAGCTCCTCCACCGCGTGCTTCGAGCGGCGCGGCTCGTGGTGAACGATCTCGGTGAGGAGGGCGAGGGCGTCGGGGCCGAGATCGAGCAACACTTGCCGCTTTTGATAGAGCTTCGCGCGGGCGCCGTGCACCGCGGCGATCTTCGAGGCGCGGTGCTCGGGCAGCGGCGCCGGAGGCTCGTCCTTGGTGCGACGTCGGTGGTCCGCCTGGAATCGGCCCGCGACGATCCGCAGACGATCTTCGTAGAGGAAGACGGTCCCGGCGACGTGTGTCGCCTCCGCCGGCATCGAGTACGAGACGCCTTCGAGCGTGACCTCGGCAGTCGGGCCGACGAAGACCGGCAGGCGAAGCGCGAGCTTTTCCGGAAGCACCTTGATCGGTCGAAGCCGCGCGAGCTCTTCACGCCGCCGCGTTTCCGGAATCACGCCGGTCGCGCGCGACGGCGTCTTGGTGTTGCCCTCGGCGAGCCACGCGACGAGCTGTGCTCGAAGGTCGGCTTCGTCTTGAAACTTGCGCGGCTTAAAGAACGAGCCCTTCACCCAACCGACGAGCCGCTCGACGGAGCCCTTTTGATTCCCGCTGCGGGGCGCGCACATCTCGACCCCGACGCCGATGTCGACGATCGCCTGCGCGAACGTCGCATTGAAGGCCTCGACGTCGCGGCCTTTGCCGCTCTTCGAGACGATGGTCCTCGGGCGGTCGAAGACGGCCAGGAGAGGAAGGCCGCCGAAGGTCACGAAGTCCCGCGCGAGGCAGCGGACCAGGGTCTCGACGCGCTCGTCGTCGACGAGCGTGACAGCGACGAAGCGCGAGTACTTCAGTCGCGAGGCGAAGAAGTGCACGCGCTTCTTGCGACCGTCCACGAAGCTGACGTCGACCTGGCCGAAGTCGTGCTGAGAAAACTCACCCGGCAGTCCTTCGAAGCGGACAACCGGCGCGGCGCGAGGCGGCCGGAGGCCCGAAACGAGGGCGTAGAACGCGGTCTTGCTCCCGGGATAACCGTGCTCCTTCGCGCGGCGCAGGAGCTCCTGCGTCGGCAGCTCCGGCTCCTCCTTGAGCCAAGCCGCGACGCGCTCGGTGAACGGCGCCGCCTTCGACGGGCGACCGATCTTGCGCTCGGCGCGCTCGGCCCGATCGTCGGTGTGCTCGACCGCGGTCTCGAGACGAACGCGCCGAACGCTGTCGAGCGAGACGCCGCTCCGCTTCGCCACATCGCTCGCGCTGAAGCCCGCGCCGAGCAAAACCTGGATCTCGTGCCGCTTGAGCAGGGGAAGCATCTCCCCCACGCTGCGTCCCTTTTCGCCTTGGCCTGCCATGATCGCCGTCACCATCGTGACGAACAGTAGCCACATCATCCCGCACGC
>DATBAK010000070.1 GCA_036271555.1 Acidimicrobiia bacterium | reverse complement strand
GCGAGTGCGACCGGTAAGCACCGCCTAGCTGGCGCGGGCTTCGATCTCGTCGAACGTCGCGACGTGGGCGATCTCGACGGGGACATCGTCGGGCTTGCGCGTCGCGTACGTGTCCTCGTACTCGTAGCCGCAGAGCTCGCCGATCTCGTACATCACCTCGTCGGCGACGTCGCGCAGCGCGAGCCGGTCGTCGTGCCGGCCGAGGTAGCGGTCGAGGTCCATCGGCTCGCCGAAGCGGATGGTCACCGTCTTGAACAGCTTGGGCATTCTCGAGTCGATCGGCTGCACTTCGTCGCTGCCGATGATGCCGACCGGCACGATCGGCACGCCGGTGCGCAGCGCGAGCCGCGCCACCCCGGTGTGGCCGCGGTGCAGCTTGCCGTCGCGCGTGCGCGTGCCTTCGGGATAGATGCCGAACACCCCGCCCGCGTCGAGCACCTCGGTCGCGCTCTCCAGCGCGCGCTCGCTCGCGCTCCCGCCCTCGCGCCGGATCGGGATCTGCCCGACACCGCGGAAGAACCACGCGGTCTTCTTGTCGTCGAAGTACTCCGCCTTCGCGACGAACGTCACGCGGCGCGGCACGAGCGCAGGGATGAAGATCGAGTCGAGGAACGACCGGTGGTTCGACGCGAGGATCACCGCGCCCTTCCGCGGCAGGTTCTCGCGCCCTTCGACCTTGACCCGGCAGCACACGCGCAGCACCGGCGTCACGATCGCCCTGACGACCCAATAGAGCACGGCTAGAGAGTAGGGCGGGCACATCGTCGGGAGAAGGGAGCCTGCGCTACGCCGAGCGCGGCTCTCGGGTGGCGCTCTCGCCCGCCATCGGGGGGACGTGGCGGGCGAGAGCATCCACCTGTTCCAAGGCGATGCGAATCGCCTCGATCTCGCGTCGGGCGTTGTCGACGGCCCGGCCGCCGCCGAGCTCGTGTGCGACGCGACGCACGGGTTCCAACGGGTTACGGACGGAGCGGAGCAGCGCGGGCATCGGCGGCCTCCCGGTCGCTCGGGGTTGTCGTCGACAGCATCGACCCTCGACGTTGCAACGCTGCGACCGCGGGGTGACAACCGGGTCACGAGCCGATGACAGAGTCGTGACCTCTCGTCGCCCGGACCGGTCTTCAGCAGGCGAGCACGCGAGCCGAGCGCGCCGGTGCGACCCGACTCGCTCCCACCTCGCGTCACGGAGGGCGAGCCTGCGAGCCCGACCATGGGAATAGGCTTCGGCCGCGTATGCGGGCGAAGCTGACACCTCGGGGGCGCGAGCGGCGCGCGCAGCTCATGGCCCGCGCGACGGAGCTGTTCGCGGAGCGGGGCTATCACCCGACCGCGGTGTCGGACATCGTCGACAGCCTCGGCGTCGGCAAGGGCGTCTTCTACTGGTACTTCTCCTCGAAGGAGGAGCTGCTCGGCGAGATCCTGAGCGACGCGCACCTGCGACTGCGGCGTGCGCAGCAGGCTGCGATCGCCGACGCCGACGACCCGGTCCGCCGCATCGAGCTCGGCATCCGCGCGTCGCTGCAATGGTTCCGCGACCACCGCGAGTTCTTCTCGATCACGCAGTTCGCGGCGACCGACGAGACGTTCGCGCCGATCCTGCGCCGCAACCGCGAGGTCGCGGTCGCCGACACGGTGCGCCACCTCAAGGAGGCGATCGTCGAGGGACGCATCGCCGACGGTGAGCCCGAGATCATCGCCCACGCGATCCTCGGCGTCGTCGACCAGCTCACGCGCCGCTATCTCATCGAGCGCGACGAGCCCGTCGAGCAGATCGCGCAGGCCGCGATCGCGTTCTGCGTCACTGGTATCACCGGAGCGGCATAGCCGCACAACCACGGAGGGGGATCCGTGCGCAGCCCGATTCGCATCGCAATCTCGGCCGCGTTGGTGCTGACGACGGGGGTCGTCGCGGCACCCGCGATCGCGGCGCCCGCGCCCGCGAACACCACCGCGGCAACGACGACCGACCCGTGGCGCGCCGTGTCGGTCGACACGAACGCGGCCCGGAACGGCGCGCGCCCGCAGATCAGCGCGTCGGCACTGCGCACGTACACGCTCGACCGCGCGCAGATGGAGTCGCAGCTCGCGACCGCAACCGCGGGTTCAACGGCGACGGCGACCATCGTGCTGCCCACGCCCGCGGGCACGACGCAGCAGTTCGCGGTCCACGACTCGCCGGTGATGATGCCGAAGCTCGCGGCCGCGCACCCAGAGCTGCGCACGTACGTCGGCCAGGGCGTCGACGATCCCACGGAGACGGTGCGCGTCGCGATGACACCGCTCGGGTTCACGGGCTCGGTGCGCGGGACACGCGGCGCCTGGTACGTCGACTCGCTGTACCACAACGACCAGAGCGTCTACGCGAGCTACCTCGGTCGCCGGCTCACCGACACGCACGGCCCGTTCGTCGAGCGTGAGAGCACCGACGCCGCGGCGCCGGTCGCGGTGAGCGGGGCGGGGCCGACCACCGGCGCCACGCTGCGCACGTTCCGGCTCGCGGTGCTGACCGATCCGTCGTTCGCCGACTACTGGGGCGCGCACAACACGCTCGCCGGGCTCGTGACGAATCTCAACCGCGCCGAGCAGATCTACAACGACGAGCTCGACGTGCAGCTGCTCCTCGTCGACAACGAGCCGAATGCGCAGTTGAACACGATCAAGGAGGCGTTCGAGCCCAACGGTCCGTGCGGCGGCGCGGCGTGCTTCTCGCAAAAGGAGCTCGCGTTCTGTAGCGGCGCGACCCTCACGCGCAACCGCGTCGTGCTCGGGCAGCTGATCGGCGCCGAGAACTTCGACGTCGGTCACGTCACGTTGAGCAACGACGGCGGCGGCATCGCCGACCTCGGGGTCGTCGGCGCGAACTTCAAGGCCGAGGGGTGTACGGGGATCCCCGACGCCGACGGCGACTACTACGTCGTCGACTACTGGGCCCACGAGATGGGCCACGAGTTCGACATGAACCACACGTTCGACGGCAACCGCTGGAACTGCGAAGGCGGCAATCGCAACGACGCGACCGCGGTCGAGCCCGGCAGCGGCTCGTCGATCATGGCGTACGCGGGCATCTGCCGGCAGGACAACCTGCAGGACCACAGCGACGCGTACTTCTCGCAACGCAGCGATCAGGAGACGCAGGCCTACATGTCGGGCCCGCACGCCAAGGTCACCGAGGTGCAGACGGTCTCGCTCGCGCACTTCGGCGGCGGCGACGAGGTGCAGGCCGTGACGTTCGCGAACCAACCGCGCCAGACGAACGGCTTCGACCCGAAGACCGCGTCGTTCCGCGTCTCGATCGGCGATCACGTGTCCGCGCTCATCGGGGACGGCGGCGAGAAGTACGACGCCGCGGGCATCCAGAGCGCGATCAACGCGATCCCCGGCTTCCCCGGCAGCGTGATCGTGAGCGCGGTCGAGAAGACCGGATTCACCGTCACGTACACCGACTCGCTCGCGAACACCGACGTCCCCAACCTGAAGCTCGCCGATCTCTCGTGCGGCGGGTGCGCGAGCGGGGTCGACGAAGTGCGCCACGGCGGTCGCAACGACTCGTTCCGCCTCAGCTACGCGGGCGGACCGGCGTCGGCGAAGATCACGTACGGCGAGAACGACGACGCCGCGCACGTGAAGGCCGCGGTCGAATCGATCCTGCCCAAGGGCGCGACCGTTGCCGTCGCCGGCTTCGGTGGCGCGACCGGCAAGCTCGACAACACCGGCTTCCAGCTCACGTTCGGCGGCACGCTCGCCGCGAGCAAGCCCGGGGGCTCACACGTCGCGACGCTGAGCGTCGCGAACGCGAGCGCGGGCGCGTCGGGCTTCGTCGGGAAGACCGCGTGGGGCGGGCCCGCCAACAACGGCGGGTACTCGACCGAGCCGACCGGCAACACACCGCCCGTCACGCGCGCGCCGAAGGGCTACACGATCCCCTACCGCACACCGTTCTCGCTCACCGGCCACGCGACCGACGCCGACGGCGACACCGTCACCTACATGTGGGAGCAGAACGACCCCGGCACGGGCACGCCGCTCGCCGATCCGGAGAAGACGAACGGCGCGCTGTTCCGACAGTTCGGTACCCGGCTCGACACCGCGGCCTACGACCCGCACGCGTACGGATCGTGCGCGCCGATGGGCAAGGAGCAGGCGAGCGGCCAGCGGCGTACAACGCAGCCGCGCCGGGCCGAACCGAGCGAGCATGCGACCGTGGGCGACGACAACGGCGAGAACTGCGTGACGACGAACCCGACGCGCGTGTTCCCCGACATGGCGCAGGTGCTCGCGGGCAACACGGACGCGGCGACCGGCCGGTGTCCGGAGACGAAGCCGCCGAGCCCGCAGCCGCTGCCGCCCGCCCTCATCGACTGCGACTCCGAGTGGCTGCCGACATCGATCTATCCGGGTCCGCTGCACTTCCGGCTCACCGCGCGCGACGGGCACCCCGGCGCGGGCGGGATCTCGAGCGCCGACACGACGGTGCGGCTCGCTCCGGGAAGCGGTCCGTTCCTCGTCACGTCGCAGGCCCACGCGGTCACCTATTCCGGTGGCTCCACGCAGACGGTGACGTGGGACGTGGCAGGAACCGACGCCGCTCCGATCGGCACGGCGAAGGTCGACATCCTGCTCACGGTCAACGGCGGCGCGCGGTTCACGATGCTCGCGGCGAACGTCGCCAACGACGGCTCACAGTCGGTGCGGCTGCCCGACACGGGAACGGCGCACGCACGCATCCAGGTGCGCGCGGTCGGCAACGTGTTCTTCGCGGTGAACGCGCACGACTTCACGATCACGACGCGCCATCAAGGCGCGGTGCGCGTGCTCTGACGCTCCCGGTCGTTCGGTGGTACTGCGTTACCCGGCGATACGCCGGTAACGCAGTACCACTAACCGAGTTTGGTGAGGGCGCGGCGCATGCCGCGGACGGCCTGCGTGATGCGCTGCTCGTTCTCCACGAGCGCGAACCGCACGAAGCCTTCACCACCGGGACCGAAGCCGCTGCCCGGCGACACCGCGACCTTCGCCTCGGTGACGAGCAGCTGCGCGAACTCCTGGCTCGACAGCTCGGAGTACGGCTCGGGGATCGGCGCCCACACGAACATCGTCCCCTTGGGCCGCTCGATCGACCAGCCGATGCGGTCGAGCCCGTCGAGCAGTGTGTCGCGCCGGCCGCGGTAGATCTCGTTCTGCGCCTTCGGGAAGTCGGGCGCCTCGTTCATCGCGACGGTCGCCGCGATCTGCACGGGCTGGAACGTGCCGTAGTCGAGGTACGACTTGAGGCGTGCGAGCGCGGCGACGACCTCGGCGTTGCCGACGAGGAAGCCCATGCGCCAACCCGCCATCGAGAACGACTTCGTGAGCGTGTAGAGCTCGACGGCGACGTCCTTCGCGCCGGGCACCTGCAGAATCGACGGCGGGTCGAAGTCGAAGCCGAGATCGGCGTACGCGAAGTCGTGCACGACGAGCATGTCGCGCTCGCGCACGAACTCGACGAGCTTCGCCATGAAGTCGAGGTCGACGCACGCGGTCGTCGGGTTGTGCGGGAACGACGCGACGACGACCCGCGGTCGCGGCCACGCCTGCTCCCACGCGGTGTGCAGGTTGGCGAAGAAGTCCTGCTCCGGTCCGAGCCGCACGTAGTGGATCGCGGCGCCCGCGAGGATCGGTCCCCAGATGTGGATCGGGTACGACGGGCTCGGCACCAGCGCGGTGTCGCCGGGACCGACGAGCGTGAGCATGAGGTGCGAGAAGCCCTCCTTCGCACCGATCGTGCTGCACACCTCGGTCTCGAAGTCGAGGGTCACGCCGAACTTGCGCTGGTAGAGGTGCGCCAGCGCCTCCCGCAGCTTCGGGATGCCGTTGCTCAACGAATAGCGGTGGTTGCGCGGGTTGCGAACCGCCTCGATGAGCTTGTCGACCGCAACGTCGGGCGACGGGAGGTCCGGGTTGCCGAACCCGAGGTCGATCACGTCCTCGCCGGCCCGCCGCAGCTGCATCTTCAACGCGTTGATCTGGGCGAACGCGTAGGGCGGCAGCGCGTCGATGCGGCGGAACTCCATCGCCGTCCAGGTTAGGCGGACCGGGAACAGGGCAGCCGTACTTTCCGTTCCTGTTCCGCATGCCCGAACGCCCGCCACTGTCGATCCTCGAGCTCGCACCCGTCGGCGAGGGTTCGACGCCGGCGGCCGCGCTGGCCACGTCGGTCGAGCTGGTCCAGCTCGGCGAGCGCCTCGGCTACCGCCGCCTCTGGGTCGCCGAGCACCACAACATGCCCGGCATCGCGAGCTCGTCGCCACCGGTGCTGATCGCGCACCTCGCGGCCGCGACGGAGACGATCCGCGTCGGCGCGGGCGGCGTGATGCTCCCGAACCACGCGGCACTCACGGTCGCCGAGCAGTTCGGGATGCTCGAGGCGCTCCACCCCGGTCGCATCGACCTCGGACTCGGGCGCGCGCCGGGCACCGACCCGATCACCGCGGCCGCGCTGCGCCGCACCGACTCGCCGTTCGCGACCGACGAGTTCCCCGAGCAGCTGCGCGATCTCTTCCGCTTCTTCGACGGCACCTACCCGCACATCACGGCGACACCCGGCCGCGGCTATCAGCCCGCGATGTGGATGCTGGGTTCGAGCGACTACAGCGCGCAGGTCGCGGGCGCGCTCGGTCTGCCCTTCTCGTTCGCGCACCACTTCGCGTCGCAGAACACCGAGGCCGCGCTCGCGATCTACCGAGACTCGTTCCGGCCGTCGCGCGATCTCGCCACGCCGTACTCGATGATCGGGGTTCCGGTGATCTGCGCCGACACGACCGAGCACGCGCGCTGGCTCTCGGGTTCGAGCGCACTGTCGTTCGTGCGCCTGCGTCAAAGCCGCCCGCAGCCGCTGCCGACACCGGAGGCCGCGGCCGAGTACGTGTTCACACCCTCGGAGCGCGAGATCGTGCGCACGTGGACCGCGCCGCTGATCGTCGGCGATCCCGCGACCGTGCGGGAACAGCTCGAGGCCTTGGCCGCGCGCACGGGCGTCGACGAGCTGATGATCACGACGATGGTGCACGGCGCGCAGGACCGGCTCCGCTCCTACGAGCTCGTCGCCGAGACGTGGAACGCCGACGCGCTATCCGCTGTGGACGACGAGCGCGTCCCAGGCGCGTAGCGCGATCGGCGCGCGGAGCGTCGAGCCTTCACGCGCGCGATCGGTCGCGAGCAGCACACGGCCTTCGACGTCGACCGTCGCGTCGTCGTCGGACAGGTTGAGCACCACCGTGGTCGCGTCACCGCGCCGGAACATCCAGACGCCCGCAGGCGACGGCAACGACGCGTACGCACCCGCATGCAGGTCGGGCGAGGCGTGGCGCAGGGCGATGAGGTCGCGCGTGAGCGTCAAGATCGATGCCGGGTCGTCGCGCTGCAACGCGACGTCGGCGGCCGGATCACCGACCGGCAGCCACGGGGTGACACCCGCGTCGGTGAAGCCGCGGTTCACGCCCGGCGCCCACGGCATCGGTGTGCGCATCGGGTCGCGACCCGTCCAGTGCGGCCAGTAGCGCACGCCGAGCGGATCGCGCAGCTGCTCCTGCGGCACCGCGATGTCGCCGAGCCCGATCTCGTCGCCTTGGTACAGCACCGGCGTGCCCCGCAGCGTCAGCAGCATCACGAGCGCGGCGCGGATCCGTTGCGGATCGTCACCCGCCCACCGCGACGCGAGCCGCGACATGTCGTGGTTCGAGCCCGTCCACGCGGGCCACGCGCCGGCGGGGAGCTGCGCCTCGATCTCCTCGACGATCGCGCGCATGGGCTCGGCCGCGAGCGGCGCGCCGATGAACGGGAAGTTGAACGCCAGGTTGAGCTCGTCGCCTTCGCCGTAAAAGCGCGCGAGCGTCTCGCCGTCGTCGACGGGCGTCTCGCCGATGAGGATGCGCGGCGAGCTCCTGTACGACTCCGCGATGCCGCGCCACGCGCGCAGCACGTCGTGCACCTCGGGCCGGTTGCCGTTGTAGACGGTGCGCTGACCGAGCGCCTGCGCGCCGATGTCGTCGGCCGCGGTCGCGGGCGGGTTGTCGCGTAGCTCCGCGTCCTTCACGATGATGTTGCACACGTCGATGCGGAAGCCCGCGATGCCGCGGTCGAACCAGAAGCGCACGATGCGATCGAACTCCGCGCGCACCTCGTCGTTCCACCAGTTGAGGTCGGGCTGCTCGGCGAGGTGGTTGTGCATGTAGTACTGACCGGTCGGTTCGTCGAGTCGCCACGCGGGGCCGCCGAAGCTCGCCATCCAGTTGTTCGGCGGCGAGCCGTCGGGTTTCGGATCGGCCCACACATACCAGTCGCGGTGCTCGGCATCGCGCGACGAACGCGCGTCGACGAACCACGGATGCCGGTCGCTGGTGTGGTTCGGCACGAAGTCGACGAGCACCTCGATGTCGCGCTGGGCCGCGGCCGCGACCAGCGCGTCGAGATCGTCGAGCGTGCCCATCTCGGGCTGCACCGCGCAGTAGTCGGCGACGTCGTAACCCCAGTCGGCGTTGGGCGAGACGGTGATCGGGCTCAGCCAGATGCCCGCGACGCCGAGCCACGCGAGGTGCTCGAGCTTCGACACGATCCCGCGCAGGTCGCCGAAGCCGTCACCGTTCGAGTCCGCGAACGACAACGGATAGATCTGGTAGAGCACGCCCGTCTTCCACCACGATTCCATCGGCGCACGCTACGCGAGGTCGGTCGCGACGCTATGAGTGTTGCAACGCGACCGCGTGCGTGGCTGCCGCGACCGACGACCACCGGCGGCCGGTTCCGATCTGCACCGGCGTCGTCGTCGCCTGATGCAGCGGACCCGTATCACCCCAGCTGATGCCCCATCCCCAGAGCGTCCCGTCGGAGCGGACGGCGCGGGTGAAGTTGGTTCCTGCGGCAACACTCGACCAGGTCGAGCCCGCCGCGATCGGCCTCGGCGCGTGGCGCTCGGTCGTCGAACCGTCACCGAGCTCGCCCTCGGCATTGCCTCCCCAGCCCCAGAGGCTCCCGTCCGCCCGGATCGCCATCGCCCAGCCGGCGGTGCCGACACCCCCGGCCGTCACCCGCACCCAGTTCGTCGCCGTACCTACTTGCACCGGTGCGGTGCGTTCCTTCGTCGTGCCGTCACCGAGTTGGCCGGAGCCGTTGTAGCCCCACGCCCACAAGGTCCCATCACGACGCGTGGCGAACGCGGATCCGGGGCCAGTGATGATCGTCTGCCAGTTCGTCGCGGTGCCGACCTGCGTCGGGACGTGAACTTCCACCACCGCCGGGTTGCCCAGTTGTCCGTCGGAGTTCCAACCCCACGACCACAGCGTGCCGTCGTCCTTGATCGCCAGACTCGCGGCCGACTCGGACGCGACCGATGCCCAGGTCGAGTCGGTGCCGATCTGCACGGGCGTATGCCGCGCGTCGGTGGTGCCGTCGCCGATCTCGCCTTTGAGGTTCGAGCCCCAGCCCCACAGCGTGCCGTCGCTTCGGATCGCCATGGTGTGACTTCCCGAACCGGCCGATACCGACCTCCACGTCGCAGTGCCGACGCGTCCCGGAACACCACGGTTCATTCCGGTGCCGTCGCCGAGCGCGCCGTCGAGGTTCTCGCCCCACGACCACAGCGATCCGTCCGCAGCGATCGCCATCGTGTCGTACCAACCGACCGAGATCTGCGCCCAGTCGTCGCGCGTCCCGATCTGCTCCGGGAGCGCCTGGTTGCGCGTGCCGCCGTCGCCGAGCTCACCTTCGGCGTCATCGCCCCACGCGAAGAGATTCGGACAGTGCACGACGACCGGATACGCGGACCGCGCGCCCGGCGCGTACCGCGAGTCTCCGGAGTACGACGCGGTGATCGTGTGAGTACCGATCGCCGGCGCCACGTCGGAGACCTGGACGATGCCGAACGACAGATCCTTCACCGCGAGCGTCGCTCCGTTGTCGGAGATCGTCACGGTGCCGGTGAGCGAGCCGCTCACGACGGAGTCGACCGACGCAACGATGCTCAGTGAGTCGCCGACACAAACCGGTGGTGGAGACACGGACACGTGCACGACCGTCGGACGCGGAACGACGACTTGTTGCAAGGACGCGTTCGACGGTTGCCAATCGGCGCTGTCGAAGACCGCGGTCACCACGAAGCTCGCCGTGGGACTGGTCGTGAACGTGGCGATCCCGTTCACGACCGGAACCGCGGCGAGCACCGTTGCGCCGCGGCTGAACGTGACCGTGCCCGTCGGGACACCGGCCGGCGACGACACCGTTGCGGTGAACGTCACCGGATCGAACGTGTACGACGGATCGCGGTCCGAGCTCGGCACCAACGTCGTCGGTGGGAGCGGTGCAGCGGAGAGCGCAAGCGAGTGGGTGCCGCCGCCCGCGCTCGGCGCAGTCCAACGGTCCGCGAGGCCGATGCGCGTGAGCGTGTGGCGCTCGGTCGTGCTGCCGTCGCCGAGCTCACCGGTGGTGTTGAGACCTGCGGACCACATCGTCCCGTTGGACTTGATCGCGGTGACGTGGATCTCCCCTGCGCTCACCGATGCCCAGCCGGTATCGGTGCCGACGCGCTGGGGCGCCGTGACGTAGGTATTGGTCGGGATCGGGTCAGCGCGGCCGTCACCCAGTTGCCCGTACGCGTCCCAGCCCCACGCCCACAACGTGCCGTCGGTCTTCACCGCCGCGGTGACGTCGCCGCCCGCGCTGATCGACCGCCAGTTCGTGTCGACGCCGATCTCCTCGGGAATCGGACGATTGGTCGTCGAACCATCGCCGAGCTGGCCGTGGCTGTTGTCTCCCCACGCCCACAACGTGCCCTCGGTCGTGAGCGCCTCGGTGTCGTACGCACCCGCCTGCACCGATCGCCAGTCGGTCGTCGTCGTGATCGGCGTGGGAACCAACCGCGCGGTCGTCGTGTGGTCGCCGAGGCCACCCGAGCCGTTGGAACCCCACGCCCACACGGTGCCGTCGGCGGCGATCGCGACCGCGTGGTCGGCCGAGACGCTCACCTGCTTCCACGTCATCGACCCGATGTGGATCGGCGCGTCGCGCTCGGTCGTCGTGCCATCGCCGAGCTCGCCGAAGAGGTTCCAGCCCCAGCCCCACAACGAGCCGTCGGTCTTGATCGCGAGCGTGTCGAAGCCGCCGGCACTCACCGAAGCCCACGCAGTGCTCGTGCCGACCTGCACCGGCGCGGTGCTGCACGGCGCGTTCGCGGGAAGGCTGGCGGGACAGGTCTGCGGGCCGGTGTGGTTGCCGACGCCGAGCTGGCCCTGCGCGTTCGTGCCCCAGGTCCACAAGGTGCCGTCGCTCCTGACGGCCGCCGATCGCCCGACGGCTCCGCTCACCTGCGCCCAACTCGCATCCGTGCCGACCGCAGTCGGAGTCGTGCGCGTCGCCGGCGCGGCGCTCGCGAGGCCGAGCTGACCGTTGGCGTTCTGTCCCCACGCCAACAGCGCAAAGCCAGGGAAGCCGATCGTCTGCGACAACACCGCCGACGACGCAGCCGCGTTCGTCGCGTCTCCGTTGTAGTCGGCGGTGATCGGATGGCTCCCGATGCCGAGCGTGGAGGTCGCGAACGTCGCGCTGTGCCCCGAGACACCGACGACCGCGAGCTGCGCGCCGTTGTCGCGGAAGATGACGCTGCCGCTCAACGATCCCGACGCGGTCACCGTCGCCGTGAACGTCACGAGCTGTCCGGGCGTCGCGGGATTGTGATCGGACGCGAGCGCGACCGCCGCCGCGTTGCCGGTGACGACCTCCGACATCGTCGGCGACGTTGCCGGGCCGAAGGCGCCGTCGCCGTGGTAGCTCGCGGCGAAGTGATGAGCACCGATTCCGAGGCTCGACGTCGTGAACGTCGCCGCGCCGTCCACGATCGGGGCCGCGCTCATGATCGTCATGCCGCCGTCGGTGAAGTCGATCGTGCCGGTCGCCGCGGGGTTCGACGCGATCGATGGCACCACGGTCGCGGTGAACGTGACCGATGATGTCGCCGCGACCGGGTTCACGTTTGCTGCGATCACGACGGTTGCGGTCGCCGGAGCGATGGTCATGATCGCGACGCTCGACGGCGACGGAGCGAACGTGCCGTCTCCGCCGTACGTAGCCACGACGGGGTGCGCGCCCACGGGCAACGTCGACACCGTCGTCGACGCGTACCCACCCGATACTGCCGCCGCTCCGAGCACGGTCGACCCTTCGGTGAAGGACACGCTTCCGCCCGCGTGGTGCGAGCCGGAAACCGACGGGCCCACGAACGCGGTGAGGTACAACGGCGCGCCCATCTCGGCCGACGCCGACGAGAGCTGCGTCGTCGTCGTCAACCGCACCGCCGACGACTCCGACGCCGCCATGCGATTGCTGCCGACGTACGACGCCTTCGCCGCGACCTTGCCCGCCGCGAGCGCGGTCGTCGTCAGCTTCGCGACACCGTTGGAGAGGGTTGCGATGCCCAACGAGTCCCCGTGCGACGCGAACTTCACCTTGCCGGGCGGCACCTCGGTGCTCGGATCCTGTGCCGAGACAATCGCGGTCAACGTCACCGATTGACCGGCCGTCGCCGACAGCGTGTCGGAGCTCAACGCGGCCGTCGTCGGCGCCCGCGCCACGGCGCCCGTCGTGACCGTCGACATCGATGCCGCGACCTTCGGAGATCCCCCGAACGACGCCGACAACGACAACGCGCCGACGGGCAACTTCGACGTCGCGTACGTCGCGCTTCCGTTCACGAGCGGCACCGACTTCAACGCGGTCGTGCCGTTCGAGAACGTGACCTTGCCGGTCACTGGCTTGGCGGCCGTTACCGTCGCCGTGATCGTCACCGGTTGCCCGGCGACGCTCGCGGGCGCGTCGACCGACAACAGCGTCGTCGAGCCGACCGGGCTCGCCGCGATCGCGGGCTGCACTGCGACGACCGTCAGCGCGGTCGCGACGAACACGACCGCGACACGCCGGAGCCGGCGCGCGCCGCCGAGGAGGGATGACGGCATCGGCCGGGCTCCTAGCTGACGGCGAACGTGGTCGCGGACGTGACCTTCCCGCCCGCGGTCGTGATCTGGATCGCGCCGCTTGTCGCGCCGACCGGGACCTTGAACGAGATCGTCGTGTCGGACACGACCGAGAAACGTGTGGTCTTGCCGTTCAGCGTCACCTTCATCGCGCCGGTGAGCGCGGTTCCCGTCACGAAAACCGTCGCACCGACCGCGCCCGACCCGGGCGTGAACGACTTGATCGTTGCCTTGATCTTGAGGTTGGTCGCGCTCGTCGCGACCGCGGTCGGGGTCGTGACCGAGACCGGCCCCGTCGTCGCGAGCGCGGGCACGGTGGCCGAGATGTGGCCGTCGTCGTTCAGCGAGAACGTCGTCGCGTTCACGGTCCCGCCGCCCGCCTTCGTGAACGTCACCGCGGTCGCGCCCGTGAACCCCGATCCCAGGATCGTCACGACCTTCTTCTGTGCGACGGCGGCGGGCGTGAAACCGGTGACGGTCGCGGCGCCCACCTGCGCGACCTGCAGCGTGATCGATCCTTCCGGCACGCTGCCCTCGAAGTCGGTCACGCCGTCGATCGCGATTCGATAGGTGACGCCCGCGCTCGGGGTGAACGCGAGCCGGCTCGTGCGACAAGTTCCACAGGTCGGGTCGTCGTCGTTGGACGCGACGGCCGTCAACGCGTTGACGGCCGACCCCGTGTACACGGCGAGCAACGTGTCGAAGTTCGATCCGGCCGTGTTGATGTCGACCATGGCCGCGACGGGAGCGGTCCACGAATACCAGACCGACGCGCCGCCGATGTCGCTCGCATGGTTCGGCTCGCCGGACTCCTTCGTCGCGCCGACGTTCGTGTCACCGGTTCGGGTCACTGCGCCACCCGCGACCGCGATCGCATTCGCGAACGCGTCATTGGCGGGCGCAGCGACGAGGTGCAACGCGACGGTTCCGAAACCGTGCCCGAAGTCCGCGTCGCCGTCGACCGCGATGCGATACGTCATGCCGCCCGTCGCGAGGAACGACACTCGACTCGTCAGGCACGGAGCACACGACGTGTCGTCGTCATTCGCGATGATCGTGTTGAGTCCGTTGACGGCGCCTCCCGTGTAGACGCCGAGCAGCGTGTCGAACGTCGAACCCGACGTGTCGAGCGCCACCTGACCCGTGTTCGGGGCGGTCCACGCGTACCAGACCGACGCGCCGCCGGGATTCCCTGCGTGATTCGGCTCGCCCGACTGCTTGGTCGCAGCGACGTTCGTGTCGGCCGAACGCGACACGTTCGCGCCCGTGAGCACGATCGCGTTCGCGAAGTCGTCGTTGGGCGGCGGGTTCGTGAGGTGGAGCGCGATTCGTCCCGTCGCCACGGCGCCGCCGCTGTATCCGTCGACCGCGATGCGATATGTCGTTCCCGAGGTCGCCACGAACGTGAGCCTGCTCGTGAGGCACGGGCCGCACGAGGCGTTGTCATCGTTGGAGGCAACGGATGTCAACGCGCTGACGGTGTTTCCGGTGTACACGGCGAGCACCGTGTCGAAGCCCGAGGTCATGGTGTCGATCGCGACGGTTCGCGTCGTCGGCGCGGTCCACGAGTACCAGACCGACGCGCCGCCGGGATCACCCGCGTGGTTCGGTTCGCCGGCTTCCTTTGTCGCGCTGACGTTCGAGTCGGACGTCCGGCTCACCGTCGCTCCCGAGAGCGCGATTGCGTTGGCGAACGCGTCGTTCGCAGGAGGATCGACCTTGAGGTGCAGCGCGATCGTGCCGGTAGGAGGCGTCGTGAAGTCGGTCTGACCGTCGATCGCGATGCGGTAGTCGACGCCCGCGGTCGCCGTGAACGAGAGCTTGCTCGTGAAGCACGCGGGCGCGCACGCGGGGTTGTCGTCGTTGCTCGCGATCGACGTGAGCGCCGACACCGTCGTGCCCGTGTACACCGCGAGCAACGTGTCGAAGCTCGACTTCGTCGTGTCGATGGTCACCGCTCCGCTGCCGGCGGCGAGCCACTCGTACCAAACGGACGACCCGCCGGCGAAGCCCGCGTGCTGCGGCTCACCGGCCTCCTTCGTCGCCCCGACGTTCGTGTCACCCGTGCGGGAGCTGCTCGCTTTCGGGAGCACGACCGGATTGGCGAACGCGTCGTTCGCCGGCGTGATCGCCGGACTCGCGCCGCGACTCGCGGCAGACGCGGGTGCGACCCCGAAGGACACGACCGTCATCCCGACCGCCACGACACCAGTGACGCCGCGCGCCACCGCCCACGCGACCATCCGCGCGCCTGACATCTGCCAGCCCCCCGCCGTCACGCGGGCGAAGCTCGATCATTCGAGCCCGCCCACTGAGATGCCCCGCCCCCGGGGTCGGCGGAGACTACCAACCGCCCCGTCGGCGGGGACGCTCCCGGTCGCACGGCCCGCGCCCGGGGCCGGACCCCGGGTGCCGCGTCAGTCGACGTTCGGCGGGTCCGTCGCGGGATGCCCGGCTTCGAGGTCGGCGATCATCGAGTAGCGCAACGGACGCAGCGGCGCCGAGGGCGCCTGGGTCTCGAACGGCTCGACCACGAAGCCGACGTGGTCGCCACTCGCATCGTGAAAGCCGGCCGGGCGTGCGAGCACACGGGTCGCGCAGTCGTCGAGCAGCGGCGCGCCGTCGCTCCCCTCGTGCCAGTTGCAGCGCGCGAACTTGTCGACTTCGTCGCCGGTCGTCTCACCGAAGAGCGTCGCGATCGCGCGGTCACCTTCGTCGAGCAGGTGCAGCACGAAGACCTCGGCCGCGACCGCGACTCGGAAGCTGTGGTTGGCCTTCGAGATCCACACCGCATATTGCAGCGGCTCGATGCTGCACTGCGCGTGGAACCCGACGAGGCAGCCGCTGCGCTCGTCGCCCGCGCGCATGGTGACGACGAGCATCGCGGGGTCGAGTCGAGCGAGCACACGCGACACGTCGTCCATCACGAGCGACCGTAGCGGGGCGCCCGCGGCGCGACGTACACGCGACGACATCCCGACATTTGTGCAGTGGTACACACGTATGCCTAGCGTGCTGGCCGGGGTCGGGCGGCTCGGGGAGGGCCTCATGGGGATCACGGCACGCTTCGCACTCGTCGCGCTCACGGCCGCGGTCGTCGCCGCGTTCGGCGTCGCTCCCGCGGGCGCCGCGTATCCGGGTTCGAACGGTCTGATCGCGTTCGTCACGACGCGAGCCGGCTTCCCCGAGATCTACACGGTGAACCCGGCGAACGGCGCCGAGCGCAACCTGTCGAACGGCAACGCGGAGAGCGATCCCGCGTGGAACCCGTTCGGCACGAAGATCGCGTTCGCGAGCGAGGGCGACATCTGGGTCATGAAGGCGAACGGCACCGGCCGCGTCGACCTCACCGCGACCGGCGGCCACGGTGACGCCCAACCGACGTGGTCACCGGACGGCAAGAAGATCGCGTTCGCGAGCGACCGCGAGACATCGGGACGTCCGCAGATCTACGTGATGAACGCCAACGGCTCGAACGTCGTCCGGCGCACGAACGACGCGGGCGACGACACCGATCCGCAGTGGTCGCCGGACGGAAAGCACATCCTCTTCGTGAGCGACGTCACCGGCAACGAGGACATCTGGTCGATGCGCGCGAACGGCGGCGCACCGACCGATCTCACCAACGACGTGCATTCCGACGACGAGCCGAGTTGGTCGCCCGACGGCAGCCTCATCGTGTTCCGGAGCGGGCGACCGCATCCGGGGTCGGTCGGCGAGGACCTTTGGATCATGCGTGCGAACGGATCGGCCCCCGTTGCGTTCGTGCACGAGAGCAACGGCTACTCGGACGGCGCGCACCCCGCGTTCTCGCCCGCCGGCGGCGAGATCGTGTTCACGGCGAACGACGGCGCGGGGAGCGCGCAGCTGTGGGCGGTTCCGGCGGGCGGCGGCGAGAACGCGCGCGTGACGAACGACAGCGGTCAGCCGTCGAACATCGCGGCCGATTGGCAGCCGATCGTGCCCGCGCCGACGTTGAAGATGCGGCCGCACTCGGGCAGCACGGGCACGGTCGTGAAGGTCACCGGCGCCGGCTTTGCGCCCGGTGAGCACGTGCGTGTGACCTTCAAGGATTCCGACGGCACCCTGACCGCGCACCCGCTCGTGACCGCCGACGGAACCGGCGGGTTCAAGACGACCCTGGCCGTGCCCGCGGGTGCCGCCGCCGGCAAGGCGACGATCGCCGCGATCGGCAACACGAGTGGCCTCTCGGCGCGCAAGGCGTTCACCGTGACGCCGCCGATCTGATCCGCACCGACCAATGCGTCGTTAGATTCGCCGACCGTGCGCGCGATCGAAGCGGTTCTCCTCGATGTGGGCGGCATCTTCCACCTGCCGAGCCATGGGCACGTCCTGCGGGCGTGCGAGCGCGCGGGATTCGAGCCCGATGACGCGCGTCTCGATCGCGCGCACTACCGCGGCACGACCGCGTACCACACCGACTACGACGGCGAGTTCGACTTCGCCGCGTACTGGAACGACTATCTGCGCCTGTACGTCGAGGAGCTCGGCGTGCCCGTCGAGTTGAGCGACGAGATGCTCGATCACCTGCGCCAGGAGTTCACGGTCGGCGGCCTGTGGTCGCGCGTCATCCCCGACTCCGCCGACTCGCTGCGCGAGCTCGCCGCCACGGGTGTCCGGCTCGGTGTGGTGTCGAACGCGAACGGCACCGTCGCCGAGCAGCTGCGCGAACAGGAGATCCTGCAGGTCGGCCCGGGGATCGGTGTCGAGGTCGAGTGCGTGATCGACTCGGGAGCGGTCGGCGTGATGAAGCCCGACCCACGGATCTTCACGATCGCACTCGACGCGATGGGTCTGCGCGCCGACGACGTCTGGTACGTCGGCGACATGCCCGGCATCGACGTCGTGGGCGCGCGGGCCGCGGGCATCCGTCCGCTCGTGATGGACCCGTTCGGCTTCCACGCGGGCCGCGACTACGACACCGTCGACTCGCTGCGCGCCGTCGCGCAGCTGGTTCGCGCCGCTTAGCCGTACTTCTCGTCGTGGTGCGCGTCGAGGTCGGGCGCGTTCACGCCCGGCGGCAACGGCGCCTGGAGACTCACGGGCCGGCCGTCGGGATCGAGGATCACTGCTTCCATCACGCCCCAGTGCTCGGGCGTGAACTCCTTGGCGAACTCGGGCGCGCGGCTCGGCGCGAACTGCTCGCAGTCGGCGACGTTCAGGATCGGGTGCGTCTCGAGGTCGCCGTCGGGTTGCTCGTCGACGAACACGTACGGGCCCCCGGTCGGGTGCACCCACTGACCCGACCCGTGGCCGGTCTCGAACATGTTCTCGAAGCCGAGCGACTTCCAGAACGCGGCGGTCGCGCCGTAGTTGCGGGTCTGCACGTAGAACCCGATGAAGCCGTCAGTCGCCACGCCGCTTCCCCCTCGTCGTCTTCGCGCCGCGCGCGAGGTACTCGTCGAGCGCGGCGGTCACGATCGCCGACAGCGACTGCTCGGTGTCGACCGCGTGATGCTTCACGCGCCGGATGAGCTCGACCGGCAGGTAGACGTTGAACTGCCGGACTTCGCGATCGTCGTCATCGTCTCGCGCCATCGGTCATCGATACTAGCTTGCTAGCACGCGCGCGCAAGCTCGGCGAGTACGTTCGGGCGCGTGCTCGACGACTTCGACGAGGCGACCGGTCTGCCGACCACGAATCGGGATCAGTCGTGTGCGTTCTGCGACGCGTCACGGCCGCGATTCGCACATCTCCTCCACCGCGCGCACGTCCAGTACCGGCTCGACGGCAAGGGCCACACGCTGCCGACCTTCTGGACGGTCTGCGAGCGCTGCGAGACCCTCGTGCGGCGGAGCGACGACGCGGGACTCTTGCGCGTGATGAGCGGGAGCGACGAGGGGGACGACACCGAGGAACGGCAGTCGGCACTGCGCGCGTTCCGAGCTTCAGATCTCGGAGCCGTGCGGCTGCTCGACGCCGAGCTCAGGCGTTGATCTCGTACGGCTCCGCGTAGAACTGGCCGTACCACTTGCGGAACTTGAGGATCGGACCGTCGGTGTCGGCGAGCGCGGGCACCGGCAGGAAGCGCTTGTGCTCCCAGATCGGCCGGTCTTCCTGCACCTGCTTGTTGATCTCCGCGACGAACGCCTCCGCGACCGTCGACGTCATTTTCTCGTCGTCGAACTTGCGCACGGTGAAGTTGAAGCGCACCTGCGTCGTCTCGTCGTCGATCGGCGTCGTGGTCGCGATGTTCAGCGCGTCGACGATGCCCGAGAACCACACCGCGGAGAAACCGGGCCCGTGGTTGAACACGTCGATGCGACCCCACGTGGTGCCGCGCGGCGTCACGTACGACTGCTTCGACAGCATCGTCGAGCGCGGCCCGTCGATCTCGTAGCTCTCCATCTCGGCGACGGTCTCGGTGCCGTGCACGTAGAGAAAGTGCGCGGGATCCGCGCCGTTCTCCGACATCTCCTGCGGCACGGTGTGGATGATGTAGCTCGACCGGAAGTAGTCGGTGAAGTTCGGGTCGTCGGGTTCGGAGAACGCGGGGATCTCCCACTGCGGCGGCTCGTCGTACGGGTGGTACCAGGCCATCACGAACCCGTTCCGCACGACGACCGGGTACGTGCGCAGCTTCGCCTTCTTGTTCGTGCGCTGGCTGTACGGGGTGTTCGTGCACGCGCCGGTGCCGTCGTACTTCCAACCGTGGAACGGGCACACGACCTGGGTGCCGTCGACGGTTCCGCCGTGGCCGATGTGCGCGCCGAGGTGCGGGCAGAACGCGTCCTGCAGATGGAAGTCGCCGTTCGCCTCGCGCCACAGCACCAGCTCGCGGCCGAAGTAGTGGAGCGGCGTGACGTCGCCGGGCTCGAGGTCTTCCGGGTACGCGACCTGGAACCAACCGAACGGGATCGGGAACGGGAAGCGGCGGCCCATCCGGGTCTCCTCGGGGTCGGCTTCACTCACGGGACGAAATAAGAACGTGTTCTATTCTACCGCTCGGCCGGAAACGCCGCCCGCACGGCCGCGGGGTCGTAGAACTCGCGCCAGCGGCGGATGCGATCGCTCGGATCGAGCTCGAAGACCGTGACATAGCGGTTGCGATACGGCCGGCCCGACTGCGCGACCACGCCGTCGCTGCGGTACTCCGCGATCACGACCGTCGGCGGGCCCGGCGCGACGTGGATGCGCTCGACCTCGAGCGCGAACCGCTCGAACAACGGTGCGGTCGCGCGCTGGAACCCGAGCACTTCGCTGAGCCCGTCGTAGCGACGCGGCAGCGGCGGCGGCGCGTAGGGCAGCTCCATGACGACATCGGGGGCGAGGTGGCGCGCGATCGCCTCGACGTCCATCGCGCCCGCGAGCGCGAGCACCTCTCGGATCCGCTCGGCGGGTGTCGGCGCCGTGTCCATCGGCGCAGTCTGCCCCGGCGCGGCGTTCAGGCGCACCGGCGGCGCGCCGATGAGACGGGGTGGGAACTGCAGCACCGGGCTGGTACCCGGATCCCGCCGGCGGAACCGGTGCCCGCTACTGGGACGGCGCGCGCTGGACCGAGCAGACCACGCCGTCGCCGCCGCCGCCGACCCGGGGCGGCTGGAGTCCGCCGCCGTCGATGGCAACGGGTGCGGGCGCGTCGATCGGAGCGCCGTCGCGCCTCAGCACGTGGGTGACGGTGCTGGTCGTCGTGTTCACGGCGCTCCTCATCTTTCTCGCCTTCGTCGCGTTCCAGAGCGACGACCGTGATGACAGCTCGCGGGCGGCCGCGCCCACGACCGGCGCAACGCCCGCTCCGCAGTTCACCCCCAGCTATCACCCGAGGCTCGACGCGAACGGTGACCCCGACATCGTGGCCTTCCCTCGCACGCGCCCGGTCGGGACGACGTCGGCAGTTCCCCCCGTGCTCTTCGCAGATCCCCCGGGGCCCGATGTCATCGATCCGCCGACCGCACGGGCCGTCGTGCAGAGCTCGTGGGACGCGCGCCGCGACGCGATCGCGCAGCAACGAAACGTTCGCGTCGAAGAGCTGGAGACCGGTTCCGCGCTCGCGATCGACGTCGAGCGCGCGTGCGGTTGTGCGATTGGCGATCGCTTCGGCCCTGCGTCCGACATCTCCGTGGCCGTCGCCCACCAGCACTCGTATCCGGCGTCGTTCTTCGCGCAGCTGAACACCACGCTCAACGACACGCGGTGGAGCGCGCTGCTCGTGTACACGCGCAGTGGTCCGGCAGATCCGTGGCGACTCGCGTTCGCCGGTGGCGGGCAACCCATCGGCAACGCGACGGAGTTCGGATACGCGCTCGCGGCCGACGGCTTCGCGCAACCTGCACCCACGGCGAGGCCGCCCGCGGCGGGCATGCTCGCGTCCTTCTGGCAGAGCGTGAAGGACGACGGCATCGTCGACCTGCCCGCGCAGTTCGCGCCGGCGACGCTCACGAGCGTGTGGGCCGCCACGCTCGTCGAGAGCCGTCAGGGCGACGTGAACGAGCAGAACGGCCTCATCGGCTACTACCGCTTCTACGCCGACCCGACGACCGACACGTACGCGGTCGGGCTCGCCGACGGCACCGTGCTCCAGTGCTCCTCGATCCAGGAGCAGAAGACGTGGCTGCCCGGCCACGGGGACGCGATCACCCAACCGGGGACACGGCGCGCGTGGGGCCCGGACGTGGCGCCCGGCACCTACGGTGCCGTCCTCGAGGTCAGCGAGTACACGCCGTGCTTCCAGTACCGGCCCGGTATCGCGGAGTTCCAGACCAATGGCGTCGCCCCGCCCGACGACATCCGCTACGTCGGCCTCGCGCCCGCGGCGCGGACGCTGTGAACGTTCGCCGGCGAACGCGTCGGCGCGACGCCGAAGGCGCGTGCGGGCGCAAGCCGAATCAGGACCGCGCGAACACGTCGACGATCCCGGCATCGGTCACGCCGTTCGCGTCGTGGTCGCGCTCGCCGACCATGACGGTGTCGGGGAACGCGGCGACCGACTGACCGAAGTTGGTGAAGGCATGCGCGTCCGAGGCGGTGAGCTCGGCGCGGAGTGTCCAGTGCGCGGCGGCGCCCGCGTACACGTAGGTGGCGCCCTGGTCCGAGCTCTCGCCGATGTCGTGCAACGGATCACCGATGGCGACCGTGCCGTTGGAGATGGAGACCACCTCGCCGAAGTCGTCGGTGCTCGACCCGTCGGGCGGCAGGATCGGCGGTCGCGCGGTCCAGACGTCGGTGCGATCGCTGTGCGTGAAGACGTAGACCGCGCCGACGCCGTGCGCGCTCGCGTGATAGCGAGCGGAGATCACCATCGTCGCGACCGACTCCGACACGTCCCAGCCGAAGTCGTCGCCGGGCTGGCCGTCCGCCGCGGTGAGCGTCGACTTCAGCTCGTACGGCCCGGTCGGGTTCTCGAAGCCGTACACGACGCCGGTGCTGCCGTTGTCGTTCACGCGGAACGGGCTCGACACGATGACCTGGCTCTCCTTCACGGCGAGCGCCCAGCCGAAGGAGTGCGCGGCACCGGGCGACGGCTCGGTGAGGAGCTGGTACTGCGGATAGGTCTGGCCGTTGCGCTTGAACACGTAGACGGCGCCCGCGCGGTGGAACCCTGCGACCGAGCGCCGCGGCGCGCCGACCGCGATCACGCCGGCGACGCCGTTGATCGCCACCTCGGCGCCGAACTGGTTGCCGCGGCCCGACGGCGCGCCGGTCAGCTCGACGCGCTGCTTCCACGTCGTTCCGGTACGGACGAAGACGTACGCCGCGCCCGCGTTGCGCTTGCCCGAGACGGTCTTGAACGGCGCGCCGATCACGACCGTCGAGCCGTCCTTCGTCGTCGACACCGACGCCCCGAAGAAGTCGAGCCGGGCACCGTCGTTCGCGGTCAGCTCGGCCTGGAACGTCCAGCCGTCGCCGTCGCGCACGAACACGTCGACCGCGCCGGCCATGTCGTGGCCGTCGATCTCCTTCTCGGGCGCGCTGACGAACGCGGTCGTACCCGAGACCGAGATCACGACCCCCGCGCCGAAGCTGTCGCCCACCGCCGCGTCGGGTGCCGACAGCGACGGCTGCGGCGTCCAGACCGCGGGGCGTGCACCCGCCGCGGTCGGCGCGGCCAGGCCTCCGAAACCGAGTCCGACCACCAGCATTGCGGCCGCCGCCCTGCGCATCGCCACCCCGTCTCGGCAGCTTCCCGGAACGGTCGGCACAGTAGGCGGGCGTCGCGGAGGCGTCGACCGTCGACGAGAGGTTCGATCTTCGTCGGCCGCGTGCACATCGGCCTCGCGCCTTCCGACGACGGCCGCGCGACGTACCGGCTCGGCACCGTCGCCGACATCACACAGCACGTCGAGGCGAGCGAAGCGCTCGCGCAGAGCGAGGCCCGGTACCGCGCGCTCGTCGAGTCTGCCACATTGCCTCTTGATGTATCGAACATATGTTCGATATGATGGTGAGGTGCTGAACGAGCTGCGAGCTGCGGTCGACGGCGTCGTCGGAGTGCCGACCGACGAGCTGGCCGATGGCGCGCTGCGCGCCGAGCTCCTTCTGGTCGCACGCGAGATCGACCGGCTCGAGCACCGGCGGGCGCGACTGCTCGCGGCGATCCACCGGCGCGGGATCCCGAACGCGGACGGCGCCGGCTCGACCCCCGCGTGGGCGCAGCACCTCACCGGCCAGCCGCGGCGCGACGCGCGGAACTCGCTCGGAGCGGGGCTGACGTGCGACGAGCTGCCGCTCACGTCGAAGGCGTGGGCGCAGGGCGAGATCTCGACGGGCGCCGCGCTCGCGATCTGTCACGGTCGTCCCCAAGGACACGAGGATGCCTACGCCGCGATCGAGGACACCTTGGTCGAGTTCGCGTCCGCGCATGACTGGCACGGATTGCTCGCGTCGGTCGCCCACGCGCGCCGCTGCGCCGACGCGCTCGACG
>DATBAK010000069.1 GCA_036271555.1 Acidimicrobiia bacterium | reverse complement strand
CGGAGACGATCGCCCGCGACTTCGGTTTCGAGCGCTCGGACCTGGAGGAGTTCGCGCTGCGCAGCCACCAGCGCGCCGCGGCGGCCCGGGAGGAAGGCCGCTTCGCCGCCGAGATCACTCCGTTCGAGGACGTCAAGCAGGACGAGGGCGTCCGGGCGGACACGTCGCTGGACAAAATGGCCGCACTCAAGACGCTCATCCCGGGCGGCCGGCTGACCGCGGCTGTGTCCAGCCAGATCTCGGACGCCTCGGCCGCACTGCTCATCGCCTCGGAGGAGGCGGTGCGCACCCACGGCCTCACGCCCCGGGCCCGGATCCACCACCTGTCGGTCCTGGGGGCCGATCCGGTGAACCTGCTCATCGCCCCGCTGCCCGCCACCGAGCGCGCGCTGCAGAAGACCGGCCTGCCGGTGAGCGATATCGACCTGTTCGAGGTCAACGAGGCCTTCGCCAGCGTCGTCCTGGCCTGGCTGCGCCACACCGGGGCCGACCCGGCGAAAACCAACGTCAACGGGGGCGCGATCGCGCTCGGCCACCCGCTCGGTGCGTCCGGCGCCCGGATCATGACCACCCTGCTGCACGAACTCGAGCGCACCGGCGGCCGCTACGGCCTGCAGACCATGTGCGAAGGCGGCGGCCAGGCCAACGTCACCATCATCGAGCGCCTCTAACCGCGCCCCTGGTCATACGTGCGCCTCATATCCGGTGCAGACGTATGACCAGCGTCCGCGTCAGACAGGCACTCGCACCAGAACGGACGGGTCGCTTTGCGGCCCGTCCGACGCGGCACCTGAGGCGTCAGGAGCGGCGAGCGCAGCGAGCGCGACCAGAAAGCTCAGTCCTTGACCGCGACCGCGTTGGGGGTGACGTTCATCTTGGGCACGTACTCCTCGGCCTCGACCTCGCGCGCGATGCCCTGGTACTTCGCGTCGAGCTCGGCGACACACGCGTCACAGGCGCCGCGGAACCGCATGCGTACGGCTTGGCCGCAGCGCATGCAGGTCGTGTCGATCAGGTCGTAGTCGTCCACGTGCAGCGTCATCGCACCCAGCATGCCAAACGCGCGCCCGCCGCGCGCGCACTCAGAGCCCGAGCAGCGAGCAGTACTCGTCGAGCGTGCGTCGGATCTTCGACTCGTCGGCCGACGGGAGGCGGAGCACGACCTCGGTCACACCGATCGACTCGTAGTACTCGAGCTTGCCGGCGTCGGGAACCGTCCCGAACGGCACGATCCGGAGGGTCGAAGGGTCACGGCCGATCGCCTCGCACGCCGCGTGCAGATCGGTGAGCGCGGCACGCACGCCGGCGCCGCCGATCGGGATCCAGCCGTCGGCGTACTCGGCGACGTGCGCGAACAGCTTCGGCCCCGCGGCCCCGCCGATGAGCACCGGCGGCCCGCCGACCTGCACCGGCTTCGGCCACGACCAGGTCGGCGGGAGATCGACGTACGAACCGGAGAACGAAGCGACATCGTCGCGCCACAGCGCCTTCATCGCGAGCATCCGCTCGCGCACCACATCACGCCGCTCCTTCATCGCGACGCCGTGGTCCTCGAGCTCGTCGGCGTTCCAACCGAAGCCGATGCCGAGCACGAAGCGGCCGTTCGACACGAGGTCGAGCGTCGCGATCGCCTTCGCGGTCACGATCGGATCGCGCTGCGCGACGAGCATGATCCCGGTACCGACGAGCAGTCGCTCCGTCGCGGCGGCCGCGCTCGTCATCGCGACGAGCGGGTCGAGCGTGCGCTTGTACTCCTCGCGCAGCTCCGCGTCACCGGTCGGCGGCGCGGTGCGCCGGCTCGTCGGGATGTGCGTGTGCTCGGGAACGTAGAGCGACTCGAAGCCGCGTTCCTCGACGGCGCGCGCGAGCGCGGCGGGCGCCATCGTCTGGTCCGTGATGAACATGGTCACGCCGTAGCGCACGGGCGGGCCGCCTCGGAGTCGGACGACGGGGCGGCGTTAGGGTAACGGCCCGTGAGCGGGATCTGCGAAGGACGCGTGGTCGTGGTGACGGGCGCGGGCCGCGGCATCGGTCGCGAGCACGCGCTCGAGTTCGCGCGCCAGGGCGCGCGCGTGGTCGTGAACGACCTCGGCGTCGCGCGCGACGGCAGCGCAGCATCGAGCGGGCCGGCGAACGACGTCGTCGCCGAGATCCAGGCGGGCGGGGGCGAAGCCGTTGCGAACGCCGACGACATCGCCGACTGGAACGGCGCGGCGCGACTGATCGCGACCGCGGTCGACACGTTCGGACGCCTCGACGTGCTCGTGAACAACGCGGGCTTCTTGCGCGACCGGATGATCGCGACGACGTCGGAGGAGGAATGGGACGCGGTGATCCGTGTCCACCTCAAGGGCCACTTCGCGCCGACGCGCCACGCATGCGAGCGCTGGCGGGCGCGTGCCAAAGACGGTGAGACGGCCGAGCAGATCAGCGGCCGGATCGTGAACACGTCGTCGGGTGCGGGCATCCTCGGCAGCGTCGGCCAGGGCACGTACTCCGCGGCGAAGGCCGGCATCGCCGCCCTCACGCTGGTCGAATCGGCCGAGCTCGGCCGCTACGGCGTCACCGCGAACGCGATCGCGCCCGCGGCGCGCACGCGCATGACCGAAGCGGTGTTCGCCGACCGCATGGCCGCGCCGACCGGCGGTTTCGACGTGAACGACCCGGGAAACATCTCGCCACTCGTCGTGTGGCTCGGCAGCCTCGACTCCGCGGGTGTGACCGGCCGACTGTTCGAGGTCGAGGGCGGGATCGTGTCGGTGGCCGACGGCTGGCGTCACGGCCCGCAGCGCGACAAGGGCGCGCGCTGGGAAGCCTCGGAGATCGGCGCCGTCGTGCGCGAGTTGATCGCCGAGGCACCGAGCCCCGAGCCCGTCTACGGCGCGTCCTGACCGCTGCTCACACCTCGACCGCGGCGGCGTCGCGCACCGGCGCCCCGCGCACGAGTCGGGACGCGAACAGCGACACCGTGAGCCCGCATCCGATGAGCAGCCACCACACGCGGTGGAAGTCGTGCGTCGTGAGGCTGCGACCGACCACCGTCGTGAACGCGATGACGAGCGCGACACCGAACGTCGACCCGAGATAGCGCATCGCCGACACGACAGCCGAGCCCGCGCCGAACTGGTCGATCGGGAGCCCTTGCACCGCCGCCGACGACAGCTGCGGCAGGACGAGCGCGACGCCCAGCGCGGTGAACGTGATCGCTGGGAGGAACACACCGACGTAGTCGGCGTGACTCGTCGCGCGCAGCATCAGCAGCGCGCCGCCGAACGCCCACACCAACCCGCCGGGCACGAGCAGCACGCGCTGTCCGTAACGCGCCGCGAGGCGGCCGAAGCGCGGCGCGGTGAGTGCGACGATCGCGGGACCGACCGACAGACCCAAACCGGCCTTCAGAATCGAGTAGTGCCAGACCTCGGTCATGAAGAGCACGTTGCCGAGGAACATCGCGTTGAACCCGATCGCGTAGACGAGGGTCGCGCTCCCCGCCCACCGGAAGTTGCGCACCGCGAACAGGTTCAGGTGGATCAGTGGGTTGTCGACGCGCCGGCAGCGGAGCACGAACAGCCCCACGAGCGCGATGCCCGCGAGCGCCGCGATCACGAAGCCCCACGACCGCCAGCCCCACGCGTTCGTCTGGACGATCGCGTAGGTGAGCAGCGCGACGCCCGCGGTCACGAGCACGACGCCGAGCGGATCGGGCAGGCGGCCGGGCCGCGCTTCGCGACCCTCGGGCAGCACCACGCGCGCGAGCAGCAGGCTCACGATGCCGACGGGGAGGTTGAGGAAGAACGCCCAGCGCCAGCTCAGCCCGTCGACGATCACGGCGCCGAGCACCGGTCCGGCCGCGCCCGCCGCGGCGCCGATCGCACCCCAGATCGCGACCGCGACCGGCAGCCGTTCGCGCGGGAAGCTCTGGAGCACCAGCGCGAGCGACGCAGGGATGAGGATCGCTGCGCCCACCGCTTCGAGGACCTCCGCCCCGATGAGCACGCCGACCGTCGGTGCGAGCCCGCACAGCATCGAGCCGACGGTGAACACCACGACGCCGATCAGGAACATCTTGCGCCGCCCCACCCGGTCGGCGATGCGCCCCATCGGGATCAGCAGTGCCGCGAACGCCAGCGTGTAGGCGTTCAACACCCACGACACCGTCGACGGGCCGGCGGCGCGGAACGTCGCACTGATGGCCGGGAACGTCACGAATCCCACGGTCGTGTCGAGGAAGACCGCGAACACGGCGAGCCCCGTCGACAGGAGCACGATCCGCGGACTGCGTTCCTTCGCCGCGCTGATCTCGACCGCCGCGAACTCCCCCGGCTCCACGATGTCGCCCGGCGTCGGCGCATTGATCGTCGGGTCATCAGTTAGTTGTTTCACCATACCGAACATGGTACTGTGAAAATACCGATTGGCAAGGGCAAAATGTCTCGGGAGTCCAGACATGTCGACACCAGTTCGCTACGACCAGCAGTACTGCCCCATCGCCCGCGCGCTCGACGTGCTCGGCGATCGTTGGACGTTGCTGATCATCCGGGAGCTCGGGATCGGCGACCAGCGTTTCACCGAGCTGCGCCGCCACCTTCCCGGCATCGCGCCGACCGTGCTCACGCAGCGGCTGCGGGAGCTGGCCGACGAAGGACTCGTGACGATGCACGACGACCCGTCGACGCGGCGGCAGCTCTACGCCCTCACCGATCGGGGACGCGAAGCCGGACCGGTGCTGCGCGCGCTCGCGCGCTGGGGCATGCCGTTGCTCGAGCCGCGCCCCGACGACCGGACAGTGCGGCCGCGCGCGGCGCTGAACGTCGCGATCCTCAGCTACTACGACGCGGCCGCGGCGGCCGGCATCGACGAGCGCTACCGACTCGAGATCGACGGCGAGACGTTCACGCTCTCGTCGGTCAAGGGTGGCGGCAAGGCGCGCGCCACGGCCGACGTCGAGCTCGTCGCGGGCGCGGGCACGTGGATCGACATCCGCCAGGGCCGACTCACGCTGCAGCAGGCGCGCAAGGACGGACTCGTCCAGGTGACGGGCCCGGCCCGCAGCGTCGCCAACTTCCGGCGCGTCTTCCGCATCCCGTAGCGGCGGCGCCCGGCGGCGCTGTGCCAAGGTGCCGGGATGCGGATGCCCGCGGGACCGCCGGTACCCAACGCGATCCGCGCCACGTGGCGCGCCGCCGGCGCGTGGACCGACGAGACACTGCTCGATCGGTTGCACGCGAACGCGGGGCGCGACGCGGACCGCGAGCTCGTCGTCGATCGCGCGACGCGCCTCACGGGCGCGCAGCTGCGTGCGGGCGCGGCGCGGGTCGCGGGGGCATTGCGCGCCGACGGCATCGGCCCCGGCGACGTCGTCGCGTACCAGCTGCCGAACTGGTGGGAATCGGTCGCGCTCGCGTGGGGCATCCTGACCGTCGGCGCGATCGCGAGCCCGTTGACACCGACGCTGCGGCACGCGGAGGTCGGCTTCGTGCTCGACGCGACGAAAGCGAAGCTCGCGGTCGTACCGCGCGAGTTCCGGGGCTTCGACCATCCGCAGATGCTGCGCGACCTCGAGTTCTCCGGCACCACGTGGATCGCGCGCGACGGTGAGCTCGACGCGATGCTGAAGACCGTCGACGAACGGACGACCGACACCCACACCGCGCGCGCCGACGATCCCGCGCTGATCCTCTGGACGTCGGGCACGACGTCGCAACCGAAGGGCGTCGTCCACACGCACCAATCACTACGACAAGAAGCCGACAGTCTCGGCGACGCGCACGCGTTCACACGCGACGACCGGCAACTGCTTCCGATGCCCATGACGCACGTCGCGGGGTTCACCTACGGCGTCATCATGCCGCTCGGCCTCGGCGTGCCCGCGATCCTCATGGACGTGTGGGAGCCGGGCGCCGCGCTGGCGCTCGTCGCACGAGAGCGCATCTCGGTGATGATCAGCACGCCCGTGTTCGTACGCTCGATGATCGATCACTCCGACTTCGCGACGGCCGACACGAGCAGCGTGCGCCTCCTGTCGCTCGGCGGCGCGGGGGTCGCGCCCGCGACCGTGCGCGAGGGCGCGGCGCGCTTCGGCGGACCCAGCGGCTGTTGGTGCAAGCGCACGTACGGATCGACGGAGTATCCGACGCTCACGACCGGCCGGCTCGGCGACGACCCCGAGCGCCAGGCGACGAACGACGGCGTGCTCATCGGACCGGCCGAGCTGCGAATCGTCGACGCCGCGACGGGCATCGACGTGAAGCCCGGCCACGCCGGCGAGCTGTGGGCGCGCGGGCCTGAGATGTTCAGCGGCTACCTCGACGCCGACCTCGACGCGACCGCGTTCGCCGACGGCGGTTGGTTCCGCACCGGCGACCTCGCGACCTACGTCGACGGCTACGTCACGATCGTCGACCGCTTGAAGGACATCGTCATCCGCGGCGGCGAGAACATCTCCGCCGCGGAGGTCGAGCACGCGCTGTTGAGCCATCCCGCGGTCGCCGACTGCGCGGTCGTCGCGGTGCCCGATCGAACGATGGGCGAGCGCATCTGTGCGTTCGTCATCCCGCGCGGCGACGCGCCACCGACCCTCGACGCGCTCGCGGAGCACGTCGTCGCCGCGGGCCTCGCTCGCTTCAAGCGTCCGGAACGACTCGAGCTGCGCGCCGAGCTCCCGCGCACTCCGAGCGGCAAGGTGCAGAAGGGTCCGCTGCGCGACGAGATCGCCGCGCTCGTGAGCGACGCGCAGTGAGCGACGACGAACGCTCCGCAGTGCGGGCCGCGCTGGCGGCACGAGTGCAGCCGCGCGACGACGCCGCGCCCACGACGGTGCTCGGTGCCGGCCGCGACGATCTCGAAGCCGGCCGCGCGTACCTGCGCGCGCTCGCCGACGGCGGTTGGGCGGTGCCGACGTGGCCGGTCGAGCACGGCGGCATGGGCGCGCACGGTGAGCGGCTCGCGATGATCCAGCGGGAGCTCGGGCGTTGCGCCGTCCCCGACCTGTATCCCTTCCTCGTCGGCCTCGCGCTCGTCGGCCCGACACTGCTCGAGCACGGCGACGACGAGCAGCGCGCCCGCTGGCTCCCGACGATCAAGGACGGCCGCGAGATCTGGTGCCAGCTCTTCTCCGAGCCCGGCGCGGGATCCGACCTCGCGGGGCTCGCGACCCGAGCGCGCGCCGACGGCGACGAGTGGGTCGTCGACGGGCAGAAGGTGTGGACGAGTCGGGGTCACTACGCGCGCCGGGGCCTGCTGCTCGCACGCAGCGACTCGTCGGTGCCGAAACACGCGGGCATCACCGCGTTCGGACTCGATCTGCACACG
>DATBAK010000068.1 GCA_036271555.1 Acidimicrobiia bacterium | reverse complement strand
GCCGGTGATCGCCAGCGTCGGGCGCCACGTGCGGTTCAGGATCAGCTCGGTGTTGTCCTTCGTCAGCGGCTGCGCGCCGGGCTGATACGGGAACTTGTTCCACACGTCGTCGCCGATCGCCTTCGCGGTGGCCTCGGCCTGCGCGAGACGCGCGCGCGGGATCTGCGTCGCGAGCTGCGCGAGCTTGATCTGCCCGGTGTGCGTATCCTCGAGGCGATCGAGCAGCATGCGGATCACGCGCTCGCTGCCGGCGACCACGCCGGTGCCATCGCCCGAGTGCACGCCCTCGCGGAGCAGCGAGACCTCGAGCGTGCCGATCACGAGGCCGCGCAGCGACGTCGTGGACCACAGCTGATCGTAGTTCGCGCAGCCGGAATCGAGGCACACGACGAGCGAGAGCTCGCCGATGCGCGGCGCGAGGTGCTCGATGTACGCGGGCAGGTCGTAGCTGCCCGACTCCTCGCACGCCTCGATGAGGACGACGCAGCGCGCGTGCGGCAGCTTGTCCTTGTGCATGGCGTTGATCGCGGTCAGCGATGCGAAGATCGCGTAGCCGTCGTCGGCGCTGCCGCGGCCGAACAGCTTGTCGCCCTCGCGCACCGGCGTCCAGGGATCGAGCCCGGCGCGCCAGCCCGACATCTCCGGCTGCTTGTCGAGGTGGCCGTACAAGAGGACCGTGTCGCCGGTGCGACCACCGGTCGCAGGGATATCCATGAAGATGACCGGGGTGCGATCCCCGATGCGGACGACCTCGAGCGTGGCGCCCTCGGGCAGGTTCGACTTTGCCCACCCCGCGAGCAGCTCGACCGCGCGATCCATGTGACCGTGCGCTTTCCACTCGGGATCGAACATCGGCGACTTGTTCGGGATCAGAATGTACTTCTCGAGCGTCGGCACGATCGACGACTCGAACAGCTGCTCGACCCACTTCGCGGTCCCATCGGTCACGGGCATGTGGGCAACCTACCCGAAATTGCGGGCCACGGCTTCGGGCGCGAAGCGCTACACAACGCCCGAGGGTCTCGTACAATTTTGTCCATGCCTCGGATGTCGGACGACAAGAAGCCACCTGCGACTCGCCGCGATGGCGAGCGGCAGACCGGGCTCGTGCTCGACGAGCGAACGCGCACGAAGAAGCCGCCGATGTACAAGGTGCTGCTACACAACGATGACTACACGACGCGCGAGTTCGTCGTGTGGGTGCTGCAGTCGGTGTTTCACAAGAGCGAGAACGACGCGGTGTCGATCATGAGCCACGTGCACAACAACGGGGTCGGCGTCGCGGGCGTGTACACGTTCGAGGTCGCCGAGACCAAGGTCAGCAAGACGATGGTGCTCGCGAAGGAGCAGCAGTTCCCGCTGCAGCTCTCGATCGAGCCGGAAGATTAGAGGAGGCCACATGCTGTCACCCGAGCTCCAAGCCACGCTCCAGCGCGCCGTCGACGACGTGCGCGAGCGCCGCCACGAGTACATCACGCTCGAGCACCTGCTGCTCGCGATGCTCGACGACCCGTCGGGTCGCGACATCGTCATCAAGTGCGGCGGCGACATCGAGGCGCTGCGCGGCGAGCTCGAGCGGTTCCTCGACGAAGAGGTCGAGGAGCTGCCGGACGGCGAGGAGTCCGCGCCCGACCAGACGATCGCGTTCCAGCGCGTGCTGCAGCGCGCGGTCGTGCACGTCCAGTCGGCGGGGCGCCAGCAGATGACGACGGGCAACGTGCTCGCGTCGATGTTCCGCGAGAAGGACTCGCACGCGGTCTATCTGCTCGAGAAGCAGGGCGTGACGCGGTTCGACGTCATCAACTACATCTCGCACGGCGTGCCGAAGGTCGGCGGCGGGGCGCAGCCGATGGTGCCGCGCACGCGCGGCGTCGAGGACGACGGCGGCGAGGACGGCAAGGTCGCGAACCCGCTCGAGAGCTTCTGCGTCGACCTCACGGCGCGCGCCAAGGAAGGCAAGATCGATCCGCTGATCGGCCGCGCCGACGAGCTCGAGCGCATGATCCAGGTGCTGTCGCGGCGGCGGAAGAACAACCCGCTGCTGATCGGCGAGCCCGGCGTCGGCAAGACCGCGCTCGCCGAGGGACTCGCGCTGCGCATCATCGACAAGAAGGTGCCGGCGCCGCTGCTCGAGGCGAAGGTGTACTCGCTCGACATGACGGCGGTGCTCGCGGGCACGCGCTATCGCGGCGACTTCGAGGAGCGGCTCAAGGCCGTGCTCAAGGTCCTGACGGGCGACCCGAAGTCGATCCTGTTCATCGACGAGATCCACAACATCATCGGCGCCGGCGCGACCAGCGGCGGCACGATGGACGCGGCGAACATCCTGAAGCCGGCGCTCAGCAACGGCGAGCTGCGGTGCATCGGCTCGACGACGTTCAAGGACTACCGCCAGGCGTTCGAGCGCGATCGCGCGCTGTCGCGACGGTTCCAGCGCATCGACGTCGGCGAGCCGACGGTCCCCGAGGCGATCGAGATCCTCAAGGGGCTGCGCAGCCGCTACGAGGAGCACCACGAGGTCAAGTACACCGACGCCGCGGTCGAGGCGTCGGTCGAGCTGAGCGCGCGCCACATCAGCGGCTCGCACCTGCCCGACAAGGCGATCGACGTCATGGACGAGGCGGGCGCGAAGGTGCGCCTGATGGCGCCGGAGCTGCGCCCGACGGAGATCCGGCCGTCGCTGATCGAGGAGGTCGTCGCGAAGATCGCGCGGATCCCGCCGCGCTCGGTGTCGACGGCGGACAAGACCAAGCTCGCGAACCTCGACGCCGATCTGAAGCGGCTGATCTTCGGCCAGGAGGCGGCGATCGACCAGCTCGCGACGGTGATCAAGCTGTCGCGCGCGGGCCTCGGCAACCCCGACAAGCCGACGGGCTGCTTCCTGTTCGCAGGCCCGACGGGCGTCGGCAAGACCGAGCTCGCCAAGCAGCTCGCGAACGTGATGGGCATCGAGTTCGTGCGCTTCGACATGTCCGAGTACATGGAGAAGCACACGGTGTCGCGGCTGATCGGCGCGCCGCCGGGCTACGTCGGCTTCGACCAGGGCGGTCAGCTGACGGACGCGATCAACAAGCACCCGTACTGCGTGGTGCTGCTCGACGAGATCGAGAAGGCGCACCCGGACATCTACAACATCCTGTTGCAGGTGATGGACCACGCGACGCTGACGGACAACAACGGCCGCAAGAGCGACTTCCGCAACGTCATCCTGATCATGAGCAGCAACGCGGGCAGCCGCGAGATGGCGGCGGGCTCGATCGGGTTCTCGCACGGCTTCGGCGACCTCGCCGGGTTCGGCAAGGACGGCAAGAAGGCGCTCGAGCGGGTGTTCACGCCCGAGTTCAGGAACCGGCTCGACGCGACGGTGTTCTTCGGCGCGCTGCCGGTCGAGGTCATCCGCAAGGTCGCGCGGAAGTTCCTCGACGAGCTCGATGGCCAGCTCGCGGAGAAGAAGGTCGAGCTCGAGGTGTCGCCGGCGGCGATCGACTGGTTCGTCGAGCACGGCTACGACAAGGCGATGGGCGCGCGGCCGATGGCGCGGCTGGTCCAGTCGACGCTGAAGGCGCCGCTCGCGAACGAGATCCTGTTCGGCAAGCTGATCGCCGGCGGCATCGCGTTCGTCGACGTCGACGACAAGGGCGACATCGCGATCCGCTGCGAGCCCGCGGCTGCGGCGCCCGCGACCGACGACCTGGTGCCGGCGTAGCTCGCTGGATCTCGGGGCGAACGCCTCGCGCGGCTACCTCGCGCGGGCGGTCGTCGCGAACGCCTCGCGCGGCTGCCTCGCGAGCGCGTGTCCCGCGGACCCGCTCGGGCGACGGCGCTCCCGTAGGTGGTTCCCTGCTTTGCGCGAACCAAGCGTTCGCTCGCTCGGACTTCGCCTGCGCTCGGCTGCGACGCGAACCTCGCTTGCGCTCGGTTCGGTCTCGCCTTCGCTTCGGCTCGTCTCGCGAGCGAATGCCTAGCTCGGTCGCGCTGCGCGCTCCCTCGCCACGGCAGGCTCCCGTTTTTACAAGGGGCCCCGCGTCTCGTCGCGCGCCTGCCCTCGCTCTCCGCGGGACACGGGCGCTCGCGGGCGCGCCGCGCTCGGCTGCCGAGAACGCGCGCGTTGTCGTGGGGCGTCTAGGATTTGTCGGCGACGCCCACGTTCGTCGAGCACGTTCCCGCGCGGCCACGATCACGACCGATTCGAGCACGTCGACGGCCACGTGCTCGTGACCGATCAGCGTGGACTCGTGCGACGAACGTCCGTGCAGACCGCGCGCGTTCTCGGCAGCCGAGCGCGGCGCGCCCGCGAGCGCTCGTGTCCCGCGGAGAGCGAGGGCAGGCGCGCGACGAGACGCAAAGCTCGCCGTCAGGACGGGAGCCTGCCGTGGCGAGGGAGCGCGCAGCGCGACCG
>DATBAK010000067.1 GCA_036271555.1 Acidimicrobiia bacterium | reverse complement strand
CCACCCGCAGTTCTATTTCCGCACGACGGATGTGACGGGCACGATCGCGTTGCCGGAAGGCACGGAGATGGTGATGCCGGGCGACAACACCGAGATGCAGGTCTCGTTGGGCAAGCCGATCGCCATGGAAGAGGGCCTGCGTTTCGCCATCCGTGAGGGTGGCCGCACCGTCGGCGCCGGTCGCGTCATCAAGATCGACAAGTAAGGGAACGAGATGGCGAACGAGAAGCGCGTCAAGGTGACGCTCGCGTGCGAGGTCTGCAAGCGGCGCAACTACATCACGATGAAGAGCAAGATCAACGACCGTGAGCGCATCGAGATGAAGAAGTACTGCCGTTGGGACCGCCAGCACACCCTCCACCGGGAGACGCGGTAGCCACGGCCGCCCTCCGTGGCCTCCGGCCACGTTTCCGGTCGCGCTCGCTCGGTGGCGGGATGCCCGCTGCCGCCCCTGCGACGCTCGCCGCTCCCGGTTTCCGATGCGTAACCTCCTCGGCCTCCGCCGGGTCCGAACCGCCGTCGAGCGGGAGCTTCCGTGGACCAAGGTGAGCTGATCCGGGCCGCCCAACAGGGCGAACGGGAGGCCTTCGACGAGCTGGTGCGCCAGACCTACGTCGACACGTTCACCCTGGCCTACCGGCTCACCGGGAACGAGGAGGACGCACGCGACGTGGCTCAGGACGCCTATCTCCGAGCCTGGCGGGGCATCGGGCGCTTCCGTGGTGAGGCGCAGTTCTCGACGTGGATGTACCGCATCACCGCGAACACCGCGTCGACCCACACCCAGCGTCGTCGTCGCCTCCGCACCGACCAGCTCGAGGACTACGCGGAGCCGCTCGAGGAGCACATCGAGCTGCTGCCGGGTCCGGCCGCCGAGTCGGCCGAGGCGCTCGACCGCGTCGCCTCCGCGATCGGCACGCTCCCGGTGAAGCTGCGCCAGGTCGTGATCCTCAAGGACATCTACGGGCTGTCGCACGAGGAGATCTCGTCCGAGCTCGGCATCTCGGTCGCCGCGGCGAAGGTGCGGTTGCACCGGGCTCGCCGCAAGCTCAAGGACATGCTGTACGAGCAGGGAGTCGAGGCCCATGCGGTGTGACGAAGTCGCCGCGCTGCTCCCGGCGCTGGTCGACGGGGACGCGCGGAACCTCGCGGTCGAGCGTCACGTCGAGTCGTGCATCCGTTGCCAGGCCGAGCTCGCGCGCTACCGCCGGTTGCTCCGAACGCTCCAGCAGTTGCGCACGCGCTTCCTCGAACCGCAACCCGGCTACCTCGCCGAGACGCTCGTCGCGCTCGAGGAGGTCGCCGAGCGCAGCGTGATCCGCTCCGCGTTGTCGGGCAAGCGCCTGGCCTTCGCCGGCGCCGGTACCGCGGTCGCGACGGCCGCGGCCACCGCCGCGGTGCTGATCGCCCGCTCGCGCCGCCGGGCGCTCCCCCTCGCGGGCTAGCGCTCCGGCGAAGCCTCGCGACGACTCGCTCCCACCCCGCGTCGGGAGCGGCGAGCGGCCGCGGGCCGGGTATCCCGGCCTGCAGCGAATGCGACCGGGAAGATCGCACTGCTAACCTGCTCCGCGGCCCCCGGCCCGGAGGGCAGTAGCTCAATTGGAAGAGCATCGGTCTCCAAAACCGACGGTTGGGGGTTCGAGTCCCTCCTGCCCTGCTCTTCTCCCGCCCCTACGAGGCGAAGCGTGAACCGACAGACGAAGCGTCAGATGGCCAAGTCCGGCACGGATAAGCCGCGCGCGCAGGACCGCAAGGCCGTCACGCAGACGAAGGATCGGGAACGCATCTCGCCGGGAGAGTTCTTCTCCGAGGTGCGCGGCGAGATGCGCAAGGTTGCCTGGCCGACCCGGCCCGAGGTCATCAACTCGACGCTCGTCGTGATCGTCGCAGTGATCTTCCTGGGCGGAGTCGTCTTCGCCTTCGACTACGGCGCGGCGAAGTTCGTGCTCTTCCTCTTCGGGTGACCAACACGATGTCTGACGAGTTCGAAACCGACGATTCCGCCGCGCCCGAATCGCGCGCCGTGGAGGTTCGTGACGAAGCCGAGGTCGACGCTGCCGACGCGATCGACGCCGACGAGGTCGCCCCGACCGAAGCCGCGGAGACCGTCGAGGCCGGTGACGTGATCGAGCTGCCCGCCGACGCGGAGCTCGAGGACGTCGATGACGAGGACGAGGAGCTCTACGAGCCCGGTCCGTTCGACCGTCCCGGCGACTGGTACGTCGTACACACGTACGCGGGCTACGAGAACAAGGTGAAGCAGAACCTCGCGAGCCGCGTGCGGTCGATGGGTGTCGAGGAGCGGATCTTCGAGGTCGTCATCCCGATGGAAGACGTCATCGAGTTCAAGGGCGGCAAGAAGGTCGTCGCGCAGAAGAAGGTGTTCCCGGGCTACCTGCTCGTGCGCATGGACCTCGACGACAACTCTTGGTACGTCGTGCGCAACACGCCCGGCGTCACCGGGTTCGTCGGCAGCGGCGCGAAGCCGAGCCCGCTGTCGCGGCGCGAGGTCGAGGACATCCTCGGCGTCCCCGGTCCCGTCGGTGCGGGCACGCCCGAGAAGAAGGCGCGACCGCGTCTCGAGTACGAAGTGGGCGAGCAGGTGCGTGTGGTCACCGGCCCGTTCGCGGACTTCAACGGTTTGATCAGCGAGATCGACGTCGATCGCTCGAAGCTCAAGGTGCTCGTGAACATCTTCGGTCGCGAGACACCCGTCGAGCTCGAGTTCGGCAACGTGGCGAAGCTGTAGGAAGCGCCCGGACGGTTCGCTCCCATCCCGCGTCGGCGCAGCGAGCGGAGCGGATGGAGCGAGCCGAAGGCGAGCGGACGTAGCGGAGTGGAAGCGGAGCAATAGGAATGGCGAAGAAGAGAGTCACCGCGGTCGTGCGGATCCAGATCTCGGCGGGCGCGGCAACGCCGGCGCCGCCGGTCGGAACCGCGTTGGGCCCGCACGGCATCAACATCATGGATTTCTGCAAGGCGTACAACGCGCAGACCGAAGGTCAGCGCGGCATGGTCGTCCCTGCCGAGATCACGATCTTCGAGGACCGCTCCTTCACGTTCGTCACCAAGACGCCACCCGCGTCGAGGCTGCTACTGCAGGCGGCCGGCCTCGAGAAGGGCTCGGTCGCACCGCGACGCGAGAAGGCGGGCTCGGTGACGAAGGCGCAGGTTCGTCAGATCGCGGAGACGAAGCAGCCCGACCTCAACGCCATCGACATCGAGGGTGCGATGGCACAGGTCGCGGGAACCGCGCGATCGATGGGGATCGACGTCGTCGACTGACCAGTTGTGAGATCGCGCCGGCGCGGAGGACCTCGCCGCCCGGCGGACATCCACGAGGGACCCGGAAGGGGACAGGCACATGAGCACGTCCAAGAAGTCCGCCGACGCCGCGAAGCGCTACGACCGGGAGCAGCTGCATGCACCGGACGAGGCACTCGGGCTGGTGAAGTCGCTGGCGACGCGCAAGTTCGACGAGACCGTCGAGGTCGCGTACCGACTCGGTGTCGACCCGCGCAAGGCCGACCAGATGCTTCGGGGCACGGTGTCGCTGCCGTCGGGTACCGGCAAGAACGTGCGCGTCGCGGTGTTCGCCGCCGGTGACGCCGCTCGCGATGCCGAGGCCGCCGGCGCCGACGTGGTCGGTGCCGACGATCTCGTGAAGCGGATCTCCGACGGCTTCCTCGACTTCGACATCGCGATTGCGACGCCCGACCTCATGGGCCAGGTCGGCCGGCTCGGCCGCGTGCTCGGCCCGCGCGGTCTGATGCCGAACCCGAAGACGGGCACGGTCACCACCGACGTCGGCAAGGCCGTGACGGAGTTCAAGGGGGGCAAGGTCGAGTACCGCACCGACCGCCACGGCAACGTGCACGTGCCCATCGGCAAGGCGAGCTTCGACGTCGAGGCGCTGACGACCAACTACGACGCCGTTCACGACGAGATCATGCGGGCCAAGCCGGCGGCGGCGAAGGGCCGGTACATCAAGTCGATCACCGCGTCGTCCACGATGGGCCCCGGAGTGCGCATCAACCCCGACACCAAGGCGCCCGTGCACTGATCAGCGCGCGCGCTGCTGCGCGCGCGTCGCCCCGTTCGGGTCGATCAGCTTGCCGTTGCGCTCCGAGTCAGTGGAAGCGCGGCGTCGCACCGAAGTCGCACGGCTTCACGAAGAGGGCCGTGCCCCGCCGCGCGCTGCCGCGGTCGAGACACTCGCCGTGCACATCGGTGATGACGTTCGACGCGTCGGTGTTGTCGGCGAGCGTCGAGCGCTCCGCGGTGCGGCTCGTGCATTTGCGCGCCACTCCGACTCTGCGCTTCGCGTCACCGTATCGATTCAGCGGCTGAGCGAGAAGGCCTGCAGGTCGCTCGGGTGCACCTTGCAGACGTCGTCGAAGACCGCCGCGCCCTGCGCCGCCTGCGCGGCGGAGACGCACACGGTGCCGGACGCCGACTGCAGCCTCCCGTTCGGGCGGAAACGGAAGCGCTGGCTCGGTCCGTAGGAGCACTGCTTCGCGGTCAGGCGTGTGTCGGGCTGCCCGTCGCCGTAGTCGAGGCACCGACCCTGGGCGACGACGAGCGAGCTCGATCCGTCGGTGTTGTCGGTGAAGGCGAAGTGCTGCGCGTCCTGTGCCGCGCAAATGCCCACCTCGATGGTCACGTCGTTCGGGTCGGCCTCGTCGAGCGCGAGGCAATAGTTCGTGTCG